>JAESUI010000381.1 GCA_016763135.1 Flavobacteriales bacterium | reverse complement strand
TAAAAAATAATTTATTTTAAGTTTTCTAATGTATTATTAGCACCTAGTATATCATTTGTCAAGCCTTTAGTTATTGCTAAGGCATGATAACGCAGGTCATTGTTCCCAATACGATCTAGCGCGTTATTAGCACCTAGCATATCATTTGTCAAGCTTTTAGTTATTGCTAAGGCATGATAACGCAGATCATTATCCCCAATACAATCTAGCGCATTATTAGCACCTAACATGTCATTTTTCAACGCTTTAGTTATTGCAAGAGCATTGTAGAGTAGGTCTTTTTTCTCAATACAATCTAACGCATTATTAGCACCTAACATGTCATTTGTCAACGCTTTAGTTATTGCTAAGGCATGATAACGCAGGTCATTATCCCCAATACAATCTAGCGCATTATTAGCGCCTATCATGTCATTTGTCAACGCTTTAGTTATTGCAAGAGCATTGTAGAGTAGGTCTTTTTTCATTTCGATTTAATTAGATGACTATTTTCATATAATGAAAGACAACAACAGAATAAACGCCATAGTGCACTTATTCGCATTATCTGTTCTTTTCAAATATAAATAGAAGAAAACATCTATACCATCCGTTTAAAAACGGATGTAAAATTTTCTTTTCTCAGAGCAGAAAGTGCTTATTCTGTTCCAACATCGATTGAGACTGTTACAGCTCCTTCATTATCAGCGAAACCAGGTCCATACTCTCCATTTAGATCGTCATTAATGCACAGAAACAGGTTCCCTAATGAACCTTCAGGAATCTCTTTCGCATTTCCAATAAGAAAAACGTCTCCCTCTGCTCCAATCTTTCCGCATAATGCCCCTTCATTGGCACCAGGAAGCGTATAACCCGACTTTGCTTTCAGATTACTATTCCCGTTCGCATCCACAAATCCAGTTGCGGGGTTAGCCGTCCATTCTCCTTCTGTATATATGATAGTTACATGATCTCCTCTGTTAATAGTTATACCTGTATCCTGCCATTTTATGTTTGCTTGCACAGTATAGGCTACTGAGCTATTCAACAATTCATTTAGATTAAATTGTACATACCCTCCATATTCTGCAGGGAAATCATTGATTGCTAGCCAGAAATCTTCACCTTTCGGATAAGCAAATAAACTCCACATATTAGCAATATGTGCACTAAACTCTCCAAGCGGTGGATTTGCAGTGAATGTATCGTCAGGGTACAATGCACAAATAGTACACAAAATATTATTCGAAACAGAAGTCTCCCACTTTCCACGTGTTTTTTGTGTGTATGGATCGTACCGATCACTCATTATTTCTTGCGCAATTTGGACAGTAATATTCCCATCATGCTGTTTCATCAATTCCCCGTAGCGTTCAACACGACTTGGTGCCTGAACATATTTGTTATTGGGATCACGTAAACTGGCTTGCCATGCTTCGATAGTGGAAACATCAGATAACTCATTTACAAGTTTTTGGTCATTAACCATGTTATAACCTTCATATCCTAACCACCCAGGATAACAATTGGAATTGTTAGCCTGATAAAGGTAGTTTTGTCCTACAATAGGATAACGAACAGCTACTTGTGTTGTAGATGTTTCAACAATTGCCGCTTTTTTATTGATTGAATCTGCTACGTGATAAGCAATACCTGCACATCTTGGATATTCGTTAAAAATCTCTATCGCTCCTTCCACAGTATTAACATGGGTTAGCAGTAGTCGTGTAAATATCCCAATCCCACAACCTTTCATACTCTCATCTTTCATGCTGTTAAGTTGAGTCATCATTTCAAATCCAGCATTGTTAAATCCACCGTCAAGACCGATCATTCCTGGATATGATAAAAACATATGTCCATATCCTTCGTCAGGATCAGCAATAAACATTGTGCGATTCTCCAGTTGTCCAGGCATATTAAAGTTATCTTCATCTTTACAGAAAATCATATTACCATCGCCACCAACAGCTCCATCCCAAGCACTAAAACTACTACACCCTCCAGCTCCTTTAAAATCATGTGCTAATTGTCTTTCACCAACGCCTTCGGTAGGGTGCCAATAATGAGGATGACCATAAATACACCATTGATCGTAGTTGGTATTCCAAAGTAATATTTGCTGTAATGTAACAGGAATTCCAGCATCATTGCATCCAGCACAAATACCTTCCATCTCCAACTTGAACTCCTCTGGCAGGAACGGCTCTGCATCTGCCTGTCCTTTATTAAACCGTTCTTCGGAGGTATTTAAATCATTACCCGTAGCTAAAGAAATAAAGGCGATTGTTGCCTGAATGGTTGTGTTAATCATTACACTAATCTTATCAGCAAGTAAATAACCATGTTGATACCCCATTTCATAAGGTGTGCCTTTCATTTTTAATATTTTCACACTATTTTGCTCTGTAAAAGACGCTTTAGCTAAAATTTTTTCATTTTTCATTGTAATTTCATTTTGTTGATAAAGAGATTATTGTCTCATAAATAATTGTGTAGTCACTTTTGTCCAGTTTAAATTTCGCCTAACAGCAGGATAAAGCCATTGTGCTTATTCGCAGTATCTGTTTCTTTTTAAGAAAACACGTGACCCTTTTTAGTCGTTAATCGTTACTAACATTATCTAAAAAAACCCAATATCCGACTCTTCCATTGTTCTGTCAACACAACTTTTGCCTCATCATTACAACATTCATATTATTTAATGATTTAATAATGCTGTATTTAAAGAGTTTTATAAACTTTACCGTTACATCATTAAAAATAAAATATTACAAAAAAAAAGAGGCGTCTTCTATGAAAACGCCTCTTTTTTAAGGTTTATAAATTTTATAAGCATAAAAAAAGGCTTGGAAATATTTCCAAGCCTTTTAACCTAACTATAACTAAACAATACTTATTGAAGCACTATCTTATGAAATTTAACAGTATTATTTGAGGTAACAACCAAGAAATAAATTCCTTTTGAATTGTCACTTAAATCAATCTGTTCCATAACATTTGATACATTTTCAAAGTTATTTTTCGTATAAATAACTTGTCCCTGTAAGTTCACTATTTGAATTTCTAACTCATTTACTTCGATAGAGTTAATTTCTAGTGTAAATACTCCATTGGTTGGATTAGGGTATATGCTTAACTCACCATGATTAGTTAAATCGTTAATTCCTACATTTAGTGTAGTAAAATTAAACGAGTTACTCCATGCACTTGAATCAGCTGCACCGCAAATAGCTCTTACGTAAAAATCGTATGAAGTATTTATGGCTAAACCAGTTAAGTTGTGTGGGTTAGTTGTTGTTACAACTGTGTTTCCAGTTCCTTGAACGAATCCAGTTGTATCCCATTCAATTTCCCAAGTCGTAGCACTTCCAACTTCTACCCAACCTAAATCAACAGAGTTATTTGTAGCATTAGTTGCTGTTAATGTAGTAGGTATAGCACAAGTAATTAAAGATGATTCTTTAATTTCAATGTTATCTAAAGAGATATCTCCCCATTGAGCACCATTTTTATAGGCTCTGAATTTAACTTGAACAGTTCCTGTATAAGCAGAAATATCAACTACTCTAAGTAACCAAGGATCAGCTTGAGCAGCTTGTTGCTCCCCTTTGATACTATCAACAACAGTCCATGTTGTACCGTCATAAACGTCAATATATAAATCTCCCATTACACCGTTTTGGTCACCAAACATATGGTAATAAAACTCTATAGAAGGAATTGCTAAAGCACTAATATCTACACTTGGAGAAACTAATTCAGCTACATCTCCAACAGCACCACTAGATGCTTCAACATAAAAATAATTCACACCACTATAGGCTCCTAAAGGCCCTGTTCCGATTGAAGGCGTAGAACCCGCTCCATCAATATTCCAATCATAAGCACTAATTGAAGTTGCATTCCAGCAATTAGAATTAGTAAAGTTAGTAGTTGGAGTATGTAGTTCAACACTATCAATCCATGGAGCAATCATCGTATTACATAAAGTAGTAAATGATGAAGCACCATCCCATAAACTTGAATCAGCAGGTCCACAAACAGCTCTTACATAAAAGTCGTAAGTAGTGTTGGCTGTTAATCCAGATAAATTGTGAGGGTTTGTTGTTGTTACAACAGATGTACCTGCTCCTTGTACGAAACCAGCTGTACCCCATTCAATTTCCCAAGTAGTTGCAAGTCCATTTTCTGTCCAACCTAAATCAGCAGTAACATTTGTAATGCTTGTTACAGTTTGAGCTGTAGGAGCAGGACAAGAAACTGTAGTTGTGAAAGCAAAAGGACCAGTCCAAGTACTAAAATCTCCAGCACCACAATCAGCTCTTACATAAAATTCATAAGATGTAACAGGAGTTAATCCTGATAAACTATGAGGGTTTGTTGTTGTCCCTGTAACCATTGTTCCAGTTCCTTGCACAAAACCAGCTGTACTCCACTCAATATCCCAAGTAGTTGCTGTTCCATTTTCTATCCAGCTTAAATCTGCAGAAGTACCAATAACATTGATGGCAGTTAATGCAGATGGATCAGGACAAGAAGGAGATTCCTTCACTTCAATATCATCTAGAGAGATATCTCCATGGAAAGTACCATTACTAATTGCTCTAAATCTGATTTGAACCGTACCACTATAAGCAGATAAGTTCACAAATCTTTTTGACCAAGGATCAGCTTGAGCTGTTTGCTGTTGACCTAAAATAGAATCAACAGTTGTCCAAGTTGAACCATCCCAGATATCAACATATAAATCTCCCATTTCTCCTGAGCTATTACCAAACATGTGGTAATAAAATTCTAATACAGGAACTGATAAAGGAGTAAGATCAACATATGGAGAAAATAACCATGCAGTATCTCCTGCTGTCCCATTAGAAGCTTCTATATAAAAATAATTTGCTCCACTAAATGCTGCCGTTGGTCCAGTTGCAGAAGAAGGTGTAGAACCAACTCCATCAATATTCCAATCGTAAGTAGAATTAGAATTAGAATTCCAACAGTTTGATGAAATTAAATTCGTAGTTGTAGCATGTGCTTCTACATCATCCAACCATGGTGCAACCATATTGGCACATAATGTTGTAAAGCTATAAGGTCCAGACCAAGAACTTACTCCATTAACAGCACCACAATTTGCTCTTACATAAAAATCGTAAGTTGTAATGGCAGTTAAAGCAGTTAAGTTATGTGGATTTGTTGTTGTTCCAGTAATCGTTGGTGCACCTGTTGGAACAAATCCTGTTGTTCCCCATTCAATATCCCAAGTAGTAGCCGTACCACTTTCTGTCCAAGCTAAATCTGCAGATGTTGCAGTAATATTTATAGCTGTCAAGTTGTTAGGGTCAAAGCATGTAGGAGCCTCTTTAAACTCGATATCATCCAAAGAGATATCGCCATATTGATTACCATTTTTGTAGGCTCTGAATTTAACTTGAATAGTTCCAGAAAAAGCTGATAAATCAACAGCTCTTTTTAACCAAGGAGCAGCTTGAGCAGCTTGTTGTTCACCTTTGATACTATCAACAACAGTCCAAGTTGAACCATCCCAGATATCAACATATAAATCCCCCATTACACCGTTTTGATCACCAAACATGTGGTAATAGAATTCTAAGACAGGGGTTGTTAGTGCATTAATGTCAACCGATGGAGATATCAACTCTGCTAAATCACCAACAGCACCACTAGATGCTTCAACATAAAAATAATTAACACCACTGTTTGCTCCAGTTGGACCTGTTCCAGTTGAAGGCGTAGAACCCGCTCCATCAATATTCCAATCATAAGCAGATGCAGCTGTTGCACTCCAGCAATTGGATAAACCTAAATTTGTACTCGGTGTATGTGCTTCAATATTATCTAACCATGGCGCAGATACTACTGTACATGCAGTTGTAAAAGTAAATGGACCAGACCAAACACTTGTTCCATTTCCACCACCACAATCAGCTCTTACATAAAAATCGTAAGTTGTAATTGTTGTTAGACCTGTTAAACTATGAGGATTTGTTGTAGTTCCTGTTACCATAGTACCAGAACCAAGTGCGAAACCTGTAGCTCCCCATTCAATATCCCATGTAGTAGCTGTACCAGTTTCTGTCCAAGCTAAATCAGCAGATGTAGCTAATATGTTAGAGGCTGTTAAAGCAGAAGGTTGAGAGCAAACTACATCAAAAATATTAATATCGTCAAAAGCTACACCTTCATCCTGTACTGATCCATCAGATCCAAAAGCAACTCTCAAAAGAACATTACTTTGACCGTTTAACCCTGTTAATGGGTGACTTGCTAGTACCCATGATCCCGATCCGTTTCCAGATGAGTTTCTTCCACTCCATCCTTCTGGCTGACCTCCTGGGCTACCTCCAATTGTATTATCAGTATACCAATTATTTGGATCTCCAATAGCTCCAACGTTTTGCCATGATGCACCTCCATCAATTGATGATTGTAGTACCATTCCATCCCAACTAAATTCAGCATTCCACCAAACATTTAATTGAATGCTCGGTGCATTTAATGTAGAAAAATCAAACACAGGACTTTCAACCCAAGAGTCTTCATTTGTATTGTAATTTCCTGTTAAATTGGTTGTCCATGAATTGATTCCAGACCCTGCACTATTTATTATAGCTGCAGCAGGGGCTCCTAAAGCCCATGTACCATTTGTGGTGTTATTTGCGACCCAGCCACCAGCACCGGTTTCAAAATCCTCTAAATAAGGATAGGTTGTTATCTGTGCATTTAGTTGCCACGTCATCAAGGCAATAAATGCAATTAATAGTGTATTTTTTTTCATAATATTTAAGTTTGTTTGTAAATTTTATACGAAGATATTGATGTTTGATGCTGAAGTCGCTCTCGCCTACAAGGGCGAACGTATTGTCGATTAGGTTTTCCACATGATTTCACCTTCGATAGGATATTAAAAATTGACGCTAATCATTCTTAATTTGTAGATTAGAATATTTTTTTAATAGACGAAGCAATTTGCCTGTAAAGTCGAACTTAATAGAATAGAAAAAGTAAATTGTTAATGAAACTTTCGATGAAAAATCGATAATTATCGTTGATTTTGATAATTAGACAGATAACTGGTCATTTTGAAATTAAGTTGACTTTGCCTGTAAAGTCGAACCTAATTATTAGTAGATGTTAATGTTTAACCAATTAGCCCTAATTTTTTAAAATATTGACTTGGTGTTTTTGATTTTAACTTTTTAAAAGCGGCATTAAAGGTCGTTTTCGAATTAAATCCAGCATCATGAGCAACAGCTAGCAGTGTTAACCTTTTATTCTCTGGAATACGTAAAAGCGCTGTCATTTCTTCAATTCTATAATCATTAATAAAATCAAAAAAGTTTTTTTTATGCCTATCATTAATAACTTGAGATAAATGATTGGCGCTTTTAGAAAGGCTTTCTGCAAGATAAGTTAAACTTATATTAGCTTTAAGATAGGGCTTCTCTTCTTGCATGAAATCCAATAATTCCTTATTAATTTCTTCTACTTGCCTGTTTTTAATGCCAGATTTAAGGTACTTTTTTTTCTTCGACTTCGTTTTTGTACCTATAGTAAAAAATACAGTATCAATCATTGAATACCTTTTATCATTTTTGAGAAGATCAAAAACAGGGTGTACCCTATAATATTTCAAATAGTATTTTTTCTCATGAATATCTTGTTCAAGATATCTAAAAGCTTCATCAAAATCACCAAGAAGTATATTGATGATCACGAGTGCATTTTCTTCGTAAGCAACGTTAATTTTTTGATCTTCATCCTTTATCTTATTCAGGTATTCAATTGCTTTTTCTCTGTTTCCCAGAGAAGCATATACAATACCTAACCCAGCGTTATAAGAAATAGTTTCATTTGGAGATATTGGCACTTTTTTATAATGAGAAATTGCTTCATCATACTCTCCACGCCTTGTTAAGATAACTCCTTTCAACTGATAAGAGTTGGTGTTGGCAGGTGCCATTTCTAGAGATTCGTCAATCACAGCTAATGCTTCATCTAACTTTTCCAATCTAACTAAAGCTGCTGCATAATAATATTTTAAACTTGAAGAAAAAGGGTCTATAGCTACTGCTTTACGAACTCCATCGAGTGCATTCTTATAATTTTGACTAACAATTTCTACCAAAGATCCAGCAAATAAGGCATCTGGATAATTGGGTTTGTATTTTAATGCAAGTGCTCCATGGTGTTGAGCTTTACTGATGTCCCATTCAAAAACAAAGGAGACCACTAACATGGAATAATGAGCTTCTGGATCTGTACTGTCAATAGAAAGTGCTTTTTCTGCAGCAGTTTTCGAGAGTTTAAAGGCTTCATTAAATGGAACCATATTCATTATTGCCATATACCCACAATAGATTCCCTTGGCTGCATAATACCTAGAATTTCTGGGCTCAGCTTCTATGGCTAAATCGATTTGTTCAAGAGCAAGAGAAATGTCTTCCTTTTGAAACTTATTAAAATTAAACCTACTCTTTAAAAAATATTCATAGGCTTCAGCACTTTCTTCTCTTACAAACTCTTCTTCCTCATAGTTGAAATGCCCTAGATACTCTCTAATTTTGTGTGCAACTTTATTAGATATTTGATCTTGAACTTTAAAGATATCGTCCAATTGGTGGTTATAAGTTTCTGACCAATAATGAAATCCATCCTCTACATTCACTAATTGTGCAGTAATACGGACATCATTC
>JAESUI010000380.1 GCA_016763135.1 Flavobacteriales bacterium | reverse complement strand
TTCTGAAATGAGTCTAAAAGAAAAAAATAAAATTAGTCATCGTGGAAATGCTATTCAACTATTAAGAGAGTATCTTTCTACCCAATAGCGGTCTCAATCACTTCATTAAAAAGTTTCTTTAAAGAAATACCTTCATGAGCTGCCATTTTTGGAATCAAACTTTCTTAGATAATCCAGGAACTGTATTGATTTCAATTAGATAAGGTTCTCCATCTTTTAAAATATAATCTGCTCGAGCAATACCGCCTAAATCTAGAATCTCATAGACTTTTTTGGTTACAATTTTTACTTTTTCCGCAATTTCATCAGTTAAATCTGCCGGAGTAATTTCGTCTGATTCTCCTTTGTATTTTGCATCAAAATCAAAAAAATCGTTATTAGTAACTATTTCAGTAATTGATAAAGAAACTATTCCATCCTTGTTTTTATAAATCCCGTTAGTAACTTCCCTTCCTTCCAAAAAACTCTCAATTATAGCCTGAGTACCATGCTCTAATGCCAACTCAACAGCTTGCTCTAATTCTCCTTCAACTTGAACTTTAGTGATTCCAAAACTACTTCCTCCATCATTGGGTTTCACAAAACAAGGCAATCCCACTTTACTAATTATTTCAGAACTGTTTATTTCTTCGTCTTGACGGATCAAAACTGCATCCGCTACTTTAATTCCGAACGTTCTTAAATATTGATTACAAACAAATTTATTAAACGTAATAGTAGCTGCTAATTGACTGCAAGCGCTGTATGGAATATTCAACATATCAAAATAAGCTTGTAATTTCCCATCTTCACCTGGAGACCCATGAATTACAATAAAAGCAATATCAAATTTGATATTATTATAAGAAAAATCATTGCGATTAATTTCAAACTTCACTCCTCCTTCATAAGCAAACCAACCTTCTTCATCAATTCTAACCTTTATTGGATTGTATTTTTCTCTATCAATATTTTGATAAACAGTCTCTGCACTTTGCAAAGAAATCACTTTTTCGTGACTATATCCCCCTTCAATTATCGCAACTTTTTTCATAATATATCTACTTAATTATTTCAAATTTATTTTATAAGTGCCAAATTCTTTACTCTAAACAAAATAAATATCCATAATTCATTGTTAACTACTATTCTATTCCTGTAATGTAAGAACTGTAATGATATTTACTTTTGAATGAATAGTAAAATGGCTAAACAAAAAATAATAGTTTCCGTTACCAATGATTTATCTACCGACCAACGTGTAGATAAGATTTGTAAGACTCTTTTAGATCTTAATTTTGATGTTCTATTAGTCGGAAGAGTTTTGCCTAAGAGTATAAGAGTTAAAAGAATTTACCAGACCAAACGATTCAAGTTATGGTTTAATAAGGGGCCGTTATTTTATGCCAACTATAACATTAGGCTGTTTTTCTTTTTATTACTTAATAAAACCGATATACTTTGGAGCAATGATTTAGACACTTTATGGGCAAACTATATTGTTTCTAAGTGGAAAAACAAAAAACTAATCTTTGATAGTCATGAGTATTTTACTGAAGTACCAGAACTAATTAACCGACCAAAAATTCAACAATTTTGGAAACGGATTGAACGTAATATTTTCCCAAAATTAAAACACGTTATAACTGTTAGTCAATCTATAGCAGATTTATATAAAAAAGAATATGGTATTGATGTAAAACTATTGAGAAATATTCCAGTTCTAAATAAAAGACAGATTGAAGTAGAAAACATTAAAATTGAAGGAAAAAAGATTTTAATTTATCAAGGCGCAATAAATGTAAATAGAGGAATTGAGCACATGGTAGAAGCCATGCAACATATTGATAATGCTGTCTTATACATCTTAGGGAAAGGTGACATCTATGAGAAAATAGAATATTTAATTCTCCAACTAAATTTATCAGAAAAAGTGCAACTTCTTGGTGAAGTTCCTTTAGAAAAATTACATGGATACACTCAACAAGCCGATTTAGGACTGAGCCTAGAAGAAGATAAAGGATTAAATTATCGATTTGCATTACCCAACAAACTATTTGACTATATCCATGCTGAAATACCTGTTTTAGTTGCTGATTTACCTGAAATGAAAAAAATAGTTAACGATTATCAAGTTGGCAAAGTCATTGAAAACCATGCAGCAAAATACATTGCTAAAAAAATTAGTTCAATGATTGATAATCAAGAACAAATGAATATTTGGAAAGAGAATGCAAAAAAAGCTGCACTAGAATTGAATTGGGAAAAAGAAAAACACGTTATTGCTGACTTATTTTGAAAGCAATAAATATCATATCATTCGATGTTCCTTATCCAGCTAATTATGGTGGCGTTATTGATGTTTTCTATAGAATAAAGTATTTTCATCATAAAGGTATAAAAGTTCACTTGCATTGTTTTGAATATGGAAGAGGAGAACAAACCGAATTAAATCAGTATTGTGAGTCTGTTACTTATTATAAAAGGAAAACAGGTGTCAGCTCTCAATTATCTGCTACACCATATATAATTAAATCAAGAACATCAGAAAAATTAAAAAACAACCTATTAAAAAACGATTTCCCTATTTTATTTGAAGGATTACATTGCTGTTCATTGTTAAGTAATAAAGTATTTAAAAGTCGTTTTAAAATAGTTAGAAACCACAATGTGGAACATGATTATTACAATGGACTTGCTAAAATCGAATCAAATCCAATAAAACGAAAATACTTTAAAACCGAAGCGAAAAAATTAAAACAATTTGAAGCCACTCTTAAACACGCAAATCTTTGTTTAGCTATATCGAGTTCTGATTATGATTATTTTACCAATAAATATTCCAGCACTAAATTTATTTATGTTCCAGGTTTTCATGCAAATGAGGAAGTGAAAATAAATTCAAAGAAAGGTAACTATGTTTTATATCAAGGAAATTTGAGTGTTTCAGAAAATAAAAATGCTGCCGAGTTTATCATTAATAATTTATTTAAGAACTTAGATATTCCACTAAAAATTGCAGGACTAAATCCTGATAAAGATTTAATTAATTTAATAAAACAGAACTCCAATATTGAATTAATCAAAAACCCAACTGATTCAAAAATGAGTAAATTAATTGCTAATGCTCAAATTAATTTACTGTATACCCAACAAGCAACAGGTCTGAAGTTGAAGTTGTTGAATGTCTTATACAATGGTAGACACTGCATTGTAAATTCAAAAATGACGGAAGGGACATCTTTAAGTGAAATTTGTTTAGTTGAGGATGATACTAATAAACTAAAAGAACTTATTAAAAGCACTTTTTCTATAGACATTTCACATCAGGAAATAAAAAAAAGAGAATCAGTTTTACTGCGAGATTATTCTAATGAGATTAGCTTTGAAAAAATAATTGAATACCTATAGTCCTTTCAGTTTCAATTCAGCCTTAGTTTTATAAAAACCGTCCGTTTTAATTATCTCTTCCAGTATTTTTTTAGCGCTGGCCGTTTGCTTTAACTCTATTAAAATTAATACTTTATACCATTTTGCTTCTTCATTAAACTCCTTTTCTTTATTTTTTAATACCAGATCTAATTTACCTTTTGCAACTGTATACTGTTTTAAATGATAATGACTTAAGGCAGAATAAAACAGCCCATTCACCTCATCAGAATGCTCTTTTAAGATGACATCAAATTCTGCTATAGCTTGCACATACTTTTTGTTCTTATACAGTTTTATTGCTTTTTCTAAAGTTTCCTCATAAGTCACTTCAACTGTAATTTCATCTATTGCTTTTTCTGCAACATCTTTATCCTCCTGATTTTCGTAACCTGCCGAGACTGATTTAGTTACTATAGTATTGGCATTTTTCAAATCGTACTCTTTTTGATATTCATCAGTATAATCAATTACCTTATACGTATCAATAATCAATATTTTTTGTTGATTCCTATCTCTTGACTCCTTAGCCTCTTCAACAGGAACAACCTCTGCATAAGCAGGTGCTTGATCATTTGATTTAAATTTACTTTTTTTACCATCCTTACTTCGTGTTCTATTTTTAACTTGTTTTTCTTCTTTTTTTAATGACTCCCCACTTTTATCAGTTTTAGGTTCATTGTTAGCAACCCATCCCACAGGAGCATTAGGAGTATTTATTTCAGGTTCAAGTACTGTTGAAAAATCATCTTCTCTTCCATTGTTATCAACTGATGTTTCTACATCGTCTAATGATTCTAATATTATTCCTTCCTTTTTGTTTGACCTTTCATTGGTTGTTATGTCTGCAGAAATAATTACTTGTTCTTCCGCTTCTTCTATATCATAACTAACAATATTATTTAACACAACGGTTTGTTCTTGAAGTATTGGCACATCTCCGTTTACTTCAGCTCTATATCCAAAACTTCCTTCTGAGTCAATACCTTCGTCATCTTCTAACGCAGCATTAAGCTTACCTTTAATCCCCTCTTCTGTTTCTTTACCTTGCTCTTCTAGTTGTTTTATTTCTTGATTGGATTCCTCAAGTTCATTTACTGCCAACCCTGATCCGTTCTCTATTGTTGTGTTAAAAAAATTAAATGTAAAATATGCTCCGAAAATGATAACCAAAACAGAGGCTGCCACCATTAAGTTTTTCATTACCGGAGCTTTAAAATTTCCCGTACCTACTCTTTGATCAATCTGACTATCAATAGCAAAAAGTATGGATGAATTTTTTGCAAACTGCATTCCTTCATAAGCATCAGAACAAAGCTCACAATCAAGCATATGTTTTTCCACCTCGTACAATTCATTCTTTGAAAGTTGCTTGTTAATATACCTAAGCATAGTTTCTTTTGAGATGCAAGTCGTATTCGAAAATATGTGGTTATGTAATTCTTTCATTTTTATTAATAATTATCCTAACATAATGTTAGCTAAATTTCTTTTTCCATTTTGTATGTAACTTTTTACTTTTTTTATATCGTAGCCCGTTATATCTGCTACTTCATTATAACATTTTTCTTCTAAAAAAAAGAGTTCAATGCACACACGCTGTTCTTCTTTTAAACCCGTCATAGCTTCTTCTAATTTAGTAAGCATAACCTCTTTCTCCTCTTTTTCATGAACTGAAAAAGGTGCTCTGAATGTTTCTTCATGCTGATATGTTGCTTCATATTCATTTACTCTTTTAAGTTGTGTTTGTTGTTTTCTTAAAAACATTAAGCAATGATTTCTCGCAACACTATGTAACCATGATTTAAAATTGGCTATTTCATGCTTTTTTAAATCAGTTAATAGATTTTCGAAAATTTGTAAAACAGCATCTTTACTCTCTTCTTCATTTTTTAAATATTTAAGGCAAACTCCATAAACCAAATGTGAGTATCGTTTATATAACTCTCCCACTAACGAATTATCACCAGCCTTTTTATACTTGGCAATCAATTCGTTATCGGTAAATGATTGTATGTTTTTTGCCTTAAATAATCGCATTTATATGCTGTCTATTTAAATAGTTGAACTAAATCAAAATAACTTTTTGTTTCAACTACAATAACCCCACCAGTAACATCTCCGTATTTAGCAGGAACACCACTTGTATATACCTTAACACTTCCTATTGCTAAACCAGGTATTCCTATCTTTCCTGTAATTGATTTTACTCCATCTGTAATAAATTGTGTAGATATAGGTCTACTTCCTCTAATCATCACGTCTTTGCCATTGGGAGCTAAAGTTAATCCTGCAGTCATACCTGTTATTGCTAAAATTGGATTATTTCTATTTACATTTCTATTAAATTCTTTAGGTAAAATATGCTGGGCACTTGGCTCATCTGGAGTAATAAGAGGTATCTTATGCATTTTTTCTACTACAGAAAACATATCTAATTCTGTTGGAGCTATTACCATTTCAGCATTTACGTAAGTAATCTTATCTGATGTTATTAAAACATTTTTAACTTTCGTTATCTTATATCCTAATGCAGAAATATAAACGGTGTGAGTACCTACATTTACGGGGTTAATGGTATACTTCCCATCCATGTTAGATGCATCACCTCTTTTGTTCCCACCAACTTCTATATAAATAGTAGCTCCTGGTATAGTTTCGCCTGCTTTTTCATCTTTTATAGTTCCCTTTATTTCACCAACTTGAGCAAAAATACCTGCAGTGGCTATCAGGGTGACCGTTAATAATGTTATTAGTTTTTTCATAGTTTCTAGGTTTTAAATTAAGTAAATTATTATTAATCCACATGTGCTTTTTAAGAATTCTTGTTATATAGATGTAATCACATCTCAAATTCCATAAAAAATTTCATAAAAAAACTCAACCGCTTATCATAAACTTATAAATCCTTAGCTGTTTTTTAATTACTTTCGGTTCACCTTAACCAAAAAAAGAAGATGAATAAACTAAACAAAACGATACTTGGAATTACTGCAGCTACAATTATTGTTGCTTGTGGCGGTAATGAAAATCAAACCCAAGTAGAATCAAAAAATATTTTTCCAGCTTTTGACCTTAGTCAAATTGACTCTACAATTAATCCATGCGAAGATTTTGAGAAATTTGCAGTAGGTAATTGGTTGAAAAATAATCCTGTTCCTGAATCTGAAAGTAGATGGGGTAGTTTTAACATTGTTCATGATGCCAATGAAATAAAACTTAGAGCTATTGTAGAAGAAGCGACTGATGCTAAGGCAAAAAAGGGGACACCTCTGCAACAAGTTGGTGATTTTTATTCTTCTGCATTAGATTCTACTACAGTAAACGAATTAGGAATTAAACCCATACAACCATTATTAGATAAAATTGATGCTGTAACTAATCCTCAAGAATTAGTTGAAACAATGGCTGAAATGAGAAAAAAAGGCTCTGGTTCTATTTTTGGTTATTATGTTGGAATAGATTCAAAAAATAGTACGCAATATATAACATCCCTTTCTCAAGGCGGATTAGGATTGCCTGATAAAGCTTATTACACTCCTTCAGATGAAAGAGGTGAAAATATTTTAGCAGAGTATAAAAACCACATTTCTGCGTTGTTCGTTTTAGCTGGAAATGATGAAACCAATGCCAATGAATATGCTACCAACGTTATAAAAATTGAATCTTTTTTAGCAAAAAACTCTATGGATAGAGTAGAGAGAAGGGATCCAGAAAAAACATACAACAAACTAACAATAGAGGAACTGCAGTTGCTTTGTCCAACAATAAATTGGGAAGCTTACTTCGTTGCTGCTGAATTAAAAGGTATTAAAAATGTAATAGTTAGACAAACTGACTTTATCAAATCTCTAGATGAAGCCTTTAACTTATTTCCTATAGATAATTGGAAAACCTATATGAAATGGCATTTAATCAATGATATGGCAGGAAATCTGAGTATTGAATTTGAGCAACAAAAATTTTCTTTCTATTCAACTACTTTAAGAGGAACAAAAGAAATGAAGCCTAGATGGAAAAGAGCATTATCAAAATCTAACGGTACTGTTGGAGAACAAATAGGTAAACTCTTTGTTGAGAAACATTTTCCGGAAGAATCAAAACAAAAAGTATTAGACTTAATTGGGAACATCAACACTGTATTTAAGGAAAGAGTTCAAAAGTTAGATTGGATGAGCGATTCAACTAAAACTAAGGCACTAGAAAAATTAAGCAAGTTCACTTATAAAATTGGATATCCTGACAAGTGGGAAGACTACAGTTCCGTTGATATACAAGCTAATACTTTAGCTCAAAATGTAATGAACATGAATTATTTTGAGTACAAAAAAAATGTAAATAGAATTGGACAACCTATTGATAAAGGTGAATGGGGTATGAATCCACAAACTATAAATGCTTATTACAATCCAACTATGAATGAGATTGTATTTCCTGCAGCAATTTTACAACCACCATTTTTTAATCCTGATGCTGATGATGCTATTAACTATGGTGGAATTGGTGGTGTTATTGGGCATGAATTTTCTCATGGTTTTGATGACCAAGGAAGTAAATTTGATGGAGATGGAAACCTAAATAATTGGTGGAGTGATGAAGATATAGCTAATTTTAAAGAACGTACCAATAGATTAGTTAATCAGTTCAGCAAATATGAAGTTGCTGAAGGTAATCACGTAAATGGAGAACTCACTTTAGGTGAAAACATTGCTGATATTGCTGGTATTACGCTTTCTTATTACGCGTTAGAAAAAGCAATGGAAGGAAAAGAAGACCCTATGATTGATGGCTATACATACCAGCAGCGTTTCTTTTTAGGATGGGCTCAAGTATGGCATGCAAATATAAAAGATGAGGCTATGATTATTAGAGTTAAAACAGACCCTCATTCTCCAACTAGGTTTAGAACTATTGGACCATTAACAAATATGTTTGAATTTAGTAATGCTTTTGGATGTAAAGAAGGTGCAATGATTGCTCCAGACAGCTTGAGAGTTACTATCTGGTAATTAGAATTTAAAAAATAAAAGAAGCCTTTCAAAAGATTTATTGGTTAAATCTTTTGAAAGGCTTCTTTTATTAATCGATCTTTTTTTAAATCTATTCTTAATAGTGATAAGAAAAATGAAATTGTATTAATGCTAAATAGCTATCCATTAATTGCCTCAACCGCTTTTACTTCAGGCAACATGTTTTTTAATAAAGATTCAATCCCTCCTTTTAAAGTAGCTGTAGAAGAAGGACAACCACTACAAGCTCCTTTTAAAATTACTTTTACAACACCATCAGCATAAGAATCAAACTCTATTGCACCACCATCACTTTCTACTACAGGTTTAATATATTCATCTAAAATTTCGATAATCTTTTTATCAAAATCTGTTAGCTCTTTTTTGGGAGTTGCATTTGATACTTCTTCTGTACTTTCTTCTTCAGAAGTATTTAAAAACTCTTTACGAATCACCTCCATTCCTTCACTATTCAATGCTTCTGCAATAAAATCACGTAATTCCATTATCACATCTTGCCATTCAATTGAATCACTTTTAGTAATAGTAACGAAGTTACCCATTATAAAAACTCCATTAATAAATGG
>JAESUI010000379.1 GCA_016763135.1 Flavobacteriales bacterium | reverse complement strand
ATAATTTTCACAAGAAATGATATGGGAAAGAAGACACCCGACTGTGTTCCAATCTTTGTCAAATTGCCAATGAAGCTCATTAATTAGCAGGTTTTCAACTCTTTGAAGAGTCGTTGCTCTTGCATCTTCAATTATTCCTAATAAATAATCTATTGAATCAATATTCTCACTACCAAAAGGTATATATGTTTTTCTCTTCATAAGATAGATCCGTTCCTCGCAATGACGTTATTCCCCCTTAAATTCTGGTTTTCTTTTTTCTAAAAAAGCATTTACACCTTCTTTGTAATCATAAGTCTGCCCTGCTTCGGTTTGAATTTCATTTTCTAACGCCAATTGTTGAGTTAGCGTATTATTGAACGACTCATTTAATAATCGCTTAGTTAAGCCTATTCCTTTGGTTGGCATCTTAGCTAATTTTTGAGCAATTCCTAAAGCTACTTCTTGTAATTCTTCATCAGCAACAGCTTTATAAATCATTCCCATTTTTTCAGCTTCTTCAGCCATCACTTTATCACCCAAGAACATTAATGCTGCAGATTTTTGCATGCCAATTAAACGAGGTAAATAATACGTTCCGCCACTATCGGGGATCAACCCAATTTTACTAAATGCCTGTATAAAAGCTACTGAGCTCCCAGCAATAGTAATATCACAAGCCAACGCTAAATTTGCTCCAGCACCTGCTGCAACGCCATTTACACCACAAACAATTGGTTTCTCAATGTTCCGTAAACGCTCAATAATTGGATTGTAATGTTCTTCAACAATTTTATTCAATTCAGTTTGTTGTGGGTCAATCGCTTCTGCCAAATCTTGTCCAGCACAAAATGCTTTTCCTTCTCCAGTAATGTAAATTGCTCTTACTTCAGAATTTACTTCGCACTCATCTAAACGAGCTTGTAAATCAAACGCCATCTGACGCACAAAGCTGTTGTATTTATCTGGTCGGTTTAAAGTGATTTTCCCAACTCCGTTTTCGATATTAAATTTTATGTTACTCATAAAATATTAGTTTTTGGTATTTAGTTTTTAGTGTATGGAAATACTAAACACCATACACTAAAAACAAAACACTAATTTATTTTCTATTTATTTTCCATTTAGAAATAGCATTTTCTGTACTATTTACCACTACTTTATTTGCGGCTCCTTCTTCATACAATCTTGCGGTAAACAAGGCTGCAATTTCTTCACCAGCAGTATCTGAATTCTGTAATTTTTCTGGACTAAAATGTTTAGTTACAAAATGCGTATCAAAATTACCACTCACAAAAGCCTCGTGTTGCATGGTATATTTACAAAACGACAAAGTTGTTTCAACTCCACTAATTTGGTAATCATCAATTGCACGAATCATACGCTGACGAGCTTCTTCCCTATCTTTTCCGTGTGTAATTAATTTAGAAATCATCGGATCGTAATAAATCGGGATTTCCATTCCTTCTTCAAAACCATCATCAACTCTTACTCCCATACCTTCTGGTCTAACATAAGTATTTAATGTACCTATATCTGGCAAGAAATTATTCATTGGATCCTCAGCATAAACTCGAACTTCAAACGAATGACCATTAATTTTTACATCATCTTGTGTAAAGCTTAATTTCTCTCCTCGGGCAATATTAATTTGTTCTTTTACCAAATCAATTCCAGTAATCATTTCTGTTACAGGGTGCTCTACTTGCAAACGTGTATTCATTTCCAAGAAATAGAAATCTTTATTGTTTTCCAATAAAAACTCAACTGTTCCTGCTCCAACATAATCGCAAGAACGAGCGACATCAACTGCACATCTCCCCATTTCTGCTCTTAATTCTGGTGTTAAAACCGAAGAAGGAGCCTCCTCAATTACTTTTTGGTGTCTCCGTTGAATAGAACATTCACGTTCAAACAAGTAAACTATATTTCCGTGTGTATCTGCAATAATTTGTATTTCGATATGACGAGGAGAACCCACATATTTCTCGATAAAAACAGCTCCATTACCAAAAGAATTAACTGCCTCACTAACTGCTCTATCCATTTGCTCTTCAAACTCTTCAGCATCTTCAACCACTCTCATTCCTTTACCACCACCACCAGCAGCTGCTTTAATCAAAATCGGAAAACCAATTTCTTTGGCAATTTCTTTTGCTGCAGGAATATCATCAATAGCCTCTTCTGTTCCTGGAACCATAGGTATGTTGTACTCTTTTACTGTCGCTTTTGCTTTTAATTTATCTCCCATCAATTCCATGGCTTCAGGAGATGGTCCAATAAAAATAATTCCTGCTTCAGTCATTTTCCGAGTCGCATCTGCATTTTCAGATAAAAACCCATATCCAGGATGTAAAGCATCTACATTTAAATCTTTACATATTTGAAGAATTTTATCCACCCGCAAGTATGATTCACTTGAAGGCGGTGGACCTACGCAAACGGCTTCGTCAGCATATTTAACAAAAGGCGCATTACGGTCTGCTTCTGAAAATATAGCCACTGTTTTAATTCCCATCTCTCTTGCTGATCGCATTATGCGCAAAGCAATTTCTCCTCTATTTGCTATTAATATCTTATTCATTTTTTAAAATTGAATGATTAAAAGTAATCAATTACTCTACTCTATTTACAAAATCTCCAAACACTGATTTTCCAAAATTATAATTAATTGACACGCTAATGTATGGCGATGGATCAATGTTTTGGGTATAACCTATCGATAGTCCATCTATTCTCTGTAACATCGAATAGCCCAATTCTGTTTTAATTTTATACTGTTTTCCTAGCTTAGCATTTACTCCAAAATAGGTTTTTAATCTACTAAAAATCATCGTATTGTCATCTCCTTGTAGCGCTGATCCTTCTCTGAAAATTGCATTGATACCACTAAAAGCAGTGGCTAAATCCAAATTTAGTTTCTTATTTACTTTATAATTGATCTTAGCACTAATTGGCAGCACAAGTTCAGCTCTTAACTTTGAAGATAGTTTCGCTCTAAAGCCTAAAACAGGAAAAGGATACAATTTCCCCTCAAAGAATAATAAACCTCCTCCATAAAAATAAATAAACTTCAAATTTTTAATCTTCACATTAGCTATATATCCTCTAGCATTTGGGGTGAAATTCTCTTTTAAAGTCGTGCTATTTTCTGATGCGAATACATTGGCAGAATACAGCCAAATTCCTTTTCTAATACTCGCTGTTATGGCAGTTATCCCAAATCCTCCTGTGTAAATATTTTCATAAAAACCGTTATCAGTAACGGATGGCTGGGTTACACTTAAATTATAACTTAAAAAAACCTGACTAGCCTTAGCGTCCATCTTTTTGAAATTAAACCCTTTTAAGTCTATTCCGAATTTGGTTTTTAAGGGTTGTGTGACCTGAAACTTATATTTTGTTAATTGAAAATCGACAGAATCATTTATTGCTGATGGAAAAAGATATTCAGCTCCAACGGTAGCTCCAGGGTGAAATAAAAAATCTATATGAAAAGATTGAGCGTTAACTTGAGTTGACAAACTAACCAGAAAACCAACTATTAAAAATGTTTTTTTCATCGTCATTTTAGGGTGGTAAATTTAGCCAATTAAAGGTTATTTAATTTATAACACTCAAGTAAATTAGTTTTCATACTTTTGTGCTTTAATGAAATTTGCTTATCCAGAGTTCCTGTATGCACTATTCGCAATTGCGATACCTATTATCATTCATTTATTTAATTTCCGAAAGTTTAAAAAGATTTATTTCTCTAATGTTGAGTTTCTCAAAGAGGTCCAACAAGAAACTCAAGCTAAATCGGAACTCAGGCACCTATTAATTTTATTGAGTAGAATATTAGCCATCGCATTTTTAGTAGTTGCTTTTGCTCAGCCTTTTGTTCCTTCCTCGGATAATAATGTCGCTAATCAAAACAACATCGTAGGCATATACATCGACAACTCCTTTAGCATGGAGAGTACTGGGGTAAATGGTTCCTTGTTAAATGAAGCTAAGGCAAAAGCCATTGACGTTGTTAATTCTTACAGGGCAACGGATAAGTTTGTTTTAATTACCAATAACTTTAATTCGGGAGACCAACGGTTATTGAGCACCGAGGAAGTTATTAGCAAAATTGAAGAAGTAGCCATCTCCTCGAATAGCAGAAAAATCTCAAGCATATACTCTAGAAGTAGGGATGCCATTAACTCATCAGAAATTACCAACAAGTCATTTTATCTCCTCTCCGATGTTCAAAAAACAACAGCAGATTTTGGAAACATTAAACCTGACACACTTATTGAAAGTTATTTGATTCCTATAAAAGCTTCTGAAATAAGCAACTTATACATTGATAGTTGCTGGTTTAATTCCCCAACACATCTCTTTAATCAAAATGAAGAATTGAATATCAGGATCAAAAACAGTTCAGAAAATAATCTTGAAAAGATTCCTATAAAGCTATTCATCAACTACCAAAACATTGTTCCTGCAAGCTTTTCGATTCATGCAAATGATGAAACTGTTTTGACATTGAATTACCGCAATAAAACAACTGGTGTTCAACAAGGAAGGATAGAGTTAAGGGATAGTCCAGTAGTCACTGATGACATCTTATATTTCTCCTATAACATATCTGACAATATAAATATACTTGGTATTGGAAGCGACAAAAATGAAATTGCATTAAATTCTATTTTGCCACGGATAGTATTTTTAACTATTCGAATTATAATGTTACTCAACTCGATTATTCGTTGGTTAAGAAAAGTCAGCTGGTGGTCATGTATCATTTAGAACACGTAAATTCTGGTTTATCAAATTCGGTTAAAAGCTTTATTGATAATGGTGGGAGCCTACTTATTTTCCCTTCTGACGATATAAATTACGATAGTTATCGAGAATTTTTAAGCCTATTGGGTGTAAATTACTATACTGCTATTGATACTGCAAAAAATAAGGTTAGAGACATCAACCTAAAACATCCTCTTTACCGTAATGTGTTTGATGGTAAACCAAAAGGCAATCTTAATTTACCAATTGTATCATCGCATTACCTCATCTCAAAAAACACAACAGCCTTTAAAAACGATGTTTTAACGCTTAAGGATGGTCACCCATTTTTAGTTGAATATAAAATCGGAAAAGGAAACGTTTACCTTAGCACGGTAAGTTTAGATAAGAAAAGTAGTAACTTTAGTAATCATGCATTATTTGTTCCAACACTATATAATATTGCATTAGCTAGTCAAAAAAAGTATCCTTTATTTCATGTTATTGGAAGTAATTCATCCATTGATTTAAGTAGAGGAGAAAAAGAAAATGTTTATCACATTAAAAATAATAGTCTCGATATTATTCCTAAAGTTAGAAATGTAGCTAATAATACCACTGTATTTATTAATGCGTCAATCGAAACAGCTGGTAATTACTTACTCGAAAACGACAGGACAAAAATAGGATTAGCCTACAACTACAATCGTTCAGAATCTGATTTAAGTTATTTATCTTCTGATGAAATTGATAAAATCATCAACTCAAGCTCGATTAATCTAAGGTACATTGATTTAACTAATGGAACTATTCAATCTGCACTTAGTGATTTGAACATTGGAAAAAAATATTGGAAATATTGTATTATTTTAGCCTTGCTTTTTTTAGCAGTTGAAATAGTTTTAATAAAACTCTTTAAGTAAAATGAACGCTTTAATCAAATCAGCAAAAGTAATCAACAGCGACTCAAGATTTAATGGAAAAACTGTTGACATACTCATCGAAATAGGTATCATTACTAAAATTGGAAAAACCCTCAAAAATCCAAAAAAAGTTCAAGAAATAAGTTTTAAAGACCTACATGTTTCTGCCGGATGGT
>JAESUI010000378.1 GCA_016763135.1 Flavobacteriales bacterium | reverse complement strand
TGGAATTTTTGATATTTCTCAGTATTATTAAAGTCACCAGTATATTTAGGCCCGCTTACTATAGAATTAATTTTATTAATAACGATGTTGTCCTCACTAATCCCTTTTTCTTTTAATGAATTAATAATCAACTGTTTTGCTTCATCACCTCTTAAAGAAGCTAAATTGATATTACTCTTATAGGTTTTTGTTGGTACTCTAGAAGCACTAGATTCAATATCTATGTAAATCTTATTACCATCTTTCACTTTATTAGCAGCATTGTTAATTAAAGTTGTGAACTGAGAACTATTGGTATTAAACTCCTTAGAGTTATAAGAATAAAAATCTTGATAAGAACCTATTAATGTGGTAGAAGGTTGGTTGTTATCTGAGTCATTTGAGTTATCTGTATTGTCTGTATTGTCTGTATTGTTTGCTGCAATAATTGTTTCAACTTTAATAGTATCAGATTGATTTAAACCAAGTTTATTACTAGATACATTTATAACTTGATATGTTTCACCCTCTTTTTGAAATTGATTTAATTTAATTTTTATATCAGATTCAGATGATTTATTAGGTAATTCAATGTATAGCACTTGTTT
The DNA here is from genome assembly GCA_016763135.1 of Flavobacteriales bacterium. GTDB lineage: Bacteria > Bacteroidota > Bacteroidia > Flavobacteriales_E > Vicingaceae. The sequence goes on along the minus strand of JAESUI010000378.1, from coordinate 5,636 downwards.
TTCGAAATCTACAGCTTCGACTAATATTTCATGTTTTCCTACGCTTTCTGTGGTGATAGAGAATTTACCATCTTTTGCTTGATAGGTGCCAATAATGTTATCAGTACTAATCTCTTTCATTACAATAGAACCATCAATAGGAGAACCTGAATCGTTAACTAATAAGCCATTTATACTGTTTGTGGTTTTAGATGGGCAATACATGCATACTTGATAAATATCCATTCCACCGGAACCGCCATCTCTAGCAGAAGCAAAAAATCCATTTTTCTCTTCACTATCAATAATCAAATAAATATCATCTACAGAAGAGTTAACAGGAATACCCATATTCTCAGGTGCGCTCCAACTACCATCAATTAGTTGACTTTTAAAGATATCATAACCTCCAATACCTTCATGTCCTTTTGATGAAAAATAAAGTGTATTACCATCTTTTGAAATAAAAGGGGAGTCTTCATCAAATTTTGTATTGATATTTTCACCTAAATTTTCAGCTTTGCTCCAATTCCCTTCACTGTTTTTAATGGATTTGTAGATGTCTTTACCACCAATACCATCTTTACGATAGGAAACGAAGAAAATAGTATTTCCATCTTCAGATAAACTTACACTTGGAATGTTGTACTGACTTGAATTTATGTTCTTATCTAACTCAACTAGCTTTGACCATTTACCATTTTCTAAAAGTGATTTCCAAATTGCATCATTTTTATAAGTATACAAAGTTTTCCCATCTGAAGAGTAGATTATTCCAGCATCATGTTTTTTTGTGTTTAAATTTTTAGGAATATATTTTTCAACTTCTTCTTTATCGGTTAATAATTGCCATTCATTGTTCGATTTTTTAGCAACATATACATTTTCATAGGGTAATAAATCTTTATCTGTTTTTTTACTATTTGCAGACTTTCTTCTTGAAGTGAATAGAAGTACATCCTCACTTTCTTTTAATACGGGTGCATATTCGCCATATGAGGAGTTAATGTTTTTACCTAAATTCGTAATTACTATATTTTCATTTTTATCTGCTAAATATTTGTTACCGTTATCACTTATCTTAATGTAATAATCAGATTGCTTCATTAATTCTTGACCAGATTTTGAATTAGTTTTAATAAATGGTTTAAATTTATTGAAAGCTTCTGTAGCTTTTTCATATTCGCCATTAAAGTGATAAGCTCTTGCTAAATAATAATAGATTTCAGGAATAGTATCTTCCTTAGAGTTTTCTATTGTAGCTTCAAAAAGAGGAATACATTTAGCTCTTTCAAAATCAGTAAAATAAAAACTTAACCCACCTTCAAAATTGTAAGTTTCATCTGTTGAATTAATTTCAATTAATTTCAGGTAATTAATTTGCGCTTTTTTAAATTTTTCATTAGCAAGATATTTCTTGGCTTTTTTATAAATCTTCTTTTCTTCCTTAGTAGGTTTTTGAGAATAGCAAATTCCATGTAGAAGTAGGCAACAAATTATAATGCTAAAAGCCTTTAAAAAAAGGCTTTTAGGTAAATATGAAGTCAATGGGAATGTTTTTTTCATAAAAATATATTATTTTATTTTAATAATAACATATTGATATTTTTCATATACATCCGTATTTTGAATTTTTCCAAAACCGTAATCTGGACCATTAACGCTAGTCGAAATTTCTTTAAATAAAATAGCATTAATACTTACCCCTTTTTCCAATAAAGACGTAGTAATATCTCGCTTAGCATCATAACCTCTCTTACGAGCTAGAGCCTCATTTGTTTTAAAGGTTTTACTAGGTACTTTTGAAGCACTAGATGATATCTCTATAACAAGTCTTCTAGTCGTTTTACATTTTAGAGCAGCTTCACTTATCATTTTTTTATAATCAGGGTGTTCTCTATCCAGTTTGTTTTTATTATACTTAAAATATTGGGCATAACTAACTTCACCAAGTTCGGTAGTAACATTGGTTGGGTTTTCAATGTCGTTGTATGGAGAATTGTTAGTCGTATCAACTGCAACTGCAACAGCTTTCTTTTCTAGTTCTTTTTTCAAAGCTTCAACTTCTTTTTTCAAAGCTTCAACCATCTCTTTTAACTTCTCAACTTCAGGGTTAGGTTCAGTATTGGTATTGTTATTTGAAGTATTGGTGTTTGTAGTTGTGTTATTATTACTTGTGCTCGAGTTGTTATTGTTTGCAGTGCTGTTGTTCGTAGTATTATTGACGATAGTATCTTCTGGGTTTCCAAAAATAACATCATCCAAATCAATTCCTCTATTTATTTCTTGGTAAGCAGAAATAGGTGGGATGTACAAATCTTCTTCTTGTGTAAATCCAGCAGCAGTATAGACAATGTGATAATCATTACCAGGTTCTAAAATGATACTAAATTTACCATCTTTTTTACGAGGTTTGTAAATCCTTTCTCTTTCATCCGTTTCATTGTTTGTTACTGTAATTAATGCGTCAGATGGGAAACCTTCTTGTCCTGCTATTCTTATAAATGCTGTAAGAAGTGTTAATGGTTTGGCATCAGCATCTTCTAAAGATATTTTGTAAATGTCTTTTTCTCCATATCCTTTATCTTGAAAAGAAGAGTAATAACCTCTTTTTCCGTCTGCTGATGTAACAAAAAATACATCATCTTCAGTAGAGTTTACAGGATATCCCATGTTTACAGGTTTAGACCAGTTTCCTGCGTCATCTTTTATAGAATAAAAAATATCAAATCCACCGATACTACTATGTCCCTTTGAACTAAAGTACATGGTTTTCCCATCAGGGTGAATGAATACACCATCTTCATCATAAGGAGTATTAATCACATCACCAAGATTTTGAGCTTTAGCCCATTCGCCATTTGGTAGTTTTTTACACATGTAAATATCTTGTCCTCCCATTCCTTTTTTTCTATCACTAACAAAATACAAAAAGTTTCCGTCAGGAGAAATGTGTGCATGTGTTTCTCTCGATTCGAGATTAATGTCAGAACCTAATTTTTTAGGAATAGACCATTCTCCATCCTCTTGTTCGCTAACGTAAATATTTCCATCTCCATTATCATCTTTGTAAATAAATAATGTTTGACCATCTGTAGAAATATTAACTGTTGCCTCATGACCTTCTGTGTTAATACCCAATAATTCTGGTTCAGTCCAAACTCCATCATAATTATAAGAAACATAAATATCTTCATAATGTTTGCCATCAGAAACATCCTTGATGTAGTAGTTGGAACTATCTTTTCTAATTCTACGAGAAGTAAAATAGATAGTAGATTCATCTACAGAAAGTACAGGGCTATAATCTCCTGCTGCAGAGTTTATTAATCTCCCCATATTACTAACTTTAATGTTTACAGGGTTTGCAACAGCTATTTTGGCATTTTTACATTGTTCAATGTGGTGATCAACCTCGTTAAAAAGATAATGTTTTTTAGAAATTTTTTGTTTAAATGAGTTGTAATTTAGCATGCCATTATCTAGTTCATAGTTGATGTGGTATGCTCTAGCTAAATAAAAATAGGATTCAATAGGTGATTTTTTTTCGGAAGATGAAAAAGGATCATAGTTTTTAGTTGTATTCTGAACTGCTTTTACTAAGTAGTCTAATGCTTTTCTTTTATCATTTGCAGAATGTATGTAACACACACCAACTTTGTAATTTACATTGAAATTAGCAGGTTGCTCAGCTTGAAGCTTCAGCCAAATAGGTAAAGCCACATTATACTGGTTTTCTTCCATTAACGTATTTGCTTCTAAAAAACTTTGTCTAAATGTTTCTTCTTGTGCATTAAGACTAACTAAAGCAAGGGTAAAAGTTATTATTAGGGCTATCTTTTTCATGAGTTAAATTCTCTCGCGTTTTTATATAGTTGCAAATATATTTTATTTGTACCTTATTTCAAATTATAAATATTAAATATAAATTCTATCAACTTGTTAAATTTCCCGATTAACATCAAATTCTTCAAGATAATCGGCTACTTTTCTAACAAACATTCCTCCTAAAGCACCATCTACAACTCTGTGGTCATAAGCATGAGATAAGAACATTTTATGGCGAATAGCTATTGCATCTCCATCAGGAGTTTCAATAACCGCGGGCTTTTTCTGTATTGCTCCAACAGCCATAATTGCAACCTGTGGCTGATTAATTATAGGCGTTCCCATTACATTTCCAAAAGAACCAACATTAGTCATTGTATAAGTTCCTCCTGCTATATCATCTGGAACAAGTTTGTTATTTCTTGCTCTATTTGCTAAATCGTTAACTGCTTTTGTTAAACCTACTAAGTTCAGTTGATCTGCATTTTTTATTACAGGGACAATTAGATTACCACTTGGAAGAGCGGTAGCCATTCCTAAATTAATATTTTTCTTTTTAATGATGTTATCTCCATCTACAGAGATATTAATCATTGGGAAGTCTTTTATTGCTTTTACTATAGCTTCCATAATAATTGGAGTGAAAGTGATTTTTTCATTTTCTCTTGCAAAAAACTCATCTTTAACTTTATTTCTCCAATTTACAATGTTTGTCATATCTGCCTCAACATAGGAAGTTACATGAGGTGATGTATGTTTAGACATTACCATGTGGTTAGCAATGAGTTTTCTCATTCTATCCATTTCGATAATTTCATCACCAGCACCTATAGAAATACTAACTTTCTTAGGTTCAGATGTAACTTGAGGCTTTGCAGCTCCGTTTGTTGCTGCTGGAGCAGAAGTAGCAACTTCTTGAGTTCTATTTGGTAAATAGTTTAATATATCTTTTTTAGTAACTCTACCATCTTTTCCAGAGCCATTAATTGTTTCTAATTCAGTTGTTGAAACACCCTCTTTTTCTGCGATACTTCTCACTAATGGAGAATAAAATTTACCACTACCAGATGTCTTTTCAATCTTCTCAGCAACTACAGGAGTAGCTATTGCAGTTGCAGTTTCTGCTACAGGAGCAGGGGCTGCTTCTTTTACAGCATCTTGTTTTGGTGCAGCACTTGTTGTCTCAGTAGTAACTGCTCCTTCAGAGCCTATTATAGCAATAGCTTGTCCTACCTGGACCACATCACCTTCGTTAAATAATTTTTTAATTAAAATACCTTCAGCTGTAGAGGGTACTTCTGAATCAACTTTGTCAGTTGCAATTTCTACTACAGACTCATCCGCTTCAATAGTGTCACCTACTTCCTTCAGCCAACTTGTTATTGTTGCTTCAGCTACACTTTCACCCATTTTAGGCATTATCAATTCTACTTCCGCCATATGCTAATAAATTCCTTTAAAATCGTATTTTTCTGAAAGCTACAAAAATAGCTTAAAAAATCTATTTTTCATACCAATTATATAAGTATTTTGGCTACATAATTAGCCGTTTCTATAACTGTTTAGCAATGAAACTTAAATTTTTAATCATTATCTTATTGTTGTTTATAATTTTGGACTTATCAGCTCAAGAATCTAAAATAAAGAAATTTAAGGAATTAAGTCCCCCTGAAAAATGTTGGGTAATTACTCATCCTTTTGTCGCTAAAAAAGCACTAAAAATTACTGAAGAAACAAGAAAAGTAACGGAAACTGTAATGCAAGAAAAGTTATTGAAGGGGACTGGAAATAGCGGGCAAATAGATGCTTTTAGACATACTTTTTGGATG
>JAESUI010000377.1 GCA_016763135.1 Flavobacteriales bacterium | reverse complement strand
ATGATTTATGGTGACTATAGCAGTGGGGTTCACCTCTTTCCATTCCGAACAGAGAAGTTAAGCCCATTAGCGCAGATGGTACTAGGTTTTCCTGGGAGAGTATGTCGTTGCCAATTTTAATTAAGCCCCATTCTTTTTGAGTGGGGCTTTTTTTATTACTTTCGTTTTGTATGGTGAAAATCTTGTTTAAGATACTATTTACATTAATTATTTTCTTTTTTGCTTGTCGTGTTCAAGCACAAAATTTAGATTCATTATCTATAATAGATTCTAAATATGATTCGATTCTTAGATCAGATGGAGAATCGATGAGTACATTATTTTATAAACATCAGAATGATGTACTAATTAATAACCTTGGACCATTTGGTTCTTCTTTCTATTATCCTACAACTTTTTATTTTCTCAAAAAGAATTTGATTGAAAAACAAGACCCATTTAACACTAAGCTTTATAGTTTATCTGGCTTTAGACCATATACTAATATAACTTATATTAATGCGAGTAGGAAAGAGCAGCAATTCTCTATTAAACATATTCAACAGTTTGGGAAATTACTTTTTTTTGATTTTGATTTTAATAAATTGAGCTCACCTGGAGCATACAGTAATCAAGAAGCAAATAATACTAGCTTTATTGGAGCACTAAAATATCAATCTAAAAAAGGTAATTATGAGGTTAAATTCTCTACTGGTATATATAGAAATTTTTATGAGGAGAATGGGGGCTATTTGATATTAGAAATTATGAGAATAGTATATTCGATGATGAACGAACTTATTCAGTTAACTTACAAAGCTCAAATTCATTTTTTAAAAAGTATAATTACCAATTAGAACAAAGATTGGATTTGTTTAAGTTGAATTCAGATTCTATTGGTGAGAGGAAAATTTATTTGAAACATCAGTTTGATTATTCTACTCAGCAAAAAGTGTTTTTTGATAATGATCCATTATCTACTATATATAACGAAATTCATTTAGATTCTATTTCTTCAATTGATTCAATTTATAGGAATAGTTTTAGTAATACTGGATTTATTGGTTTTAGAACTAATGATTTTTTATTTGAATTATTTGGGCAATATGACCAGAAAGAATACTTACAAAATTTTGGTATGCAAAGTATTTACCATAATACTTATGTTGGAGTTGTTGGATGTATGACGAGGGAGGGACTTTCTCTTGATGTAATTGGCAAGTATGGAGTTGATGGCTATAGATCAGGAGATGTAGAGTCAGAGTTCATATTATCTTATAATAAAGAAAAATATACTTTTAATGGAAGAGTAAGTTATTTTTTGAATGAGCCTGATTTAAATTTTGTGAGTTATACTTCAAATCATTTTATATGGAATAACCCATCTTTTGAAAAACAATCGGTGTTTGATTTTAATATTGATTTTAAACTAAAAAAGCTGCAGATAGAATTTATTGCTGAAACTAAACTACTGAACAATACTTTTTATTATGATAGTTTGGCGATTGCATCTCAGGATGAAAATACGGCATCTATTGCTACATTTTTATTAGCTAAAAATTATAAGCTTTTAAACTTCCATTTTAGGACTGCATTTATTTACCAATTAACGTCTGATGAAGTTTTGTTTCCTCTCCCAGAAATGATGGGAAGACAAGTATTATATTATCAGAAATATATTTTTAAAGGTGCACTTAAATTTCAATTTGGGGTAGGTTTCTCTTATTCTACTGAATATTTAGGTTATGCGTACATGCCTGCAATAAATGAATTTCATGTACAAGAAAACACTATGCTTGGTTATTATCCTAAAATAGATGTATTTATTAATACGCACTTAAAGCGTGCACAAATTTTCTTAAAATATGAGCATATAAACGCGGGGAGTAGTTTGCCTAAATCTTATGTTGCACCTGGTTATCCATCATTAGCTAAATCGTTAAAATTTGGTGTTTCCTGGAATATGTTTGATTAGGTTTTCTGCTTTTTTTTCTTAGCGGCTGGGAATAAAATATTATTTAAAATCAAACGGTATCCGGCAGAATTAGGGTGTAAATTTAAATCTGTTGGAGGATCGTTTACCATGTGTTGGTAATCTGCTGGATCATGACCTCCATAGAAAGTCCAAGTACCTTTTCCCATTTCACCATGGATATACTTTGCTGAATTGAGGGATTTATTTTCTCCCATGACTAGCACGTTAGATTTTAAAAATTGCTTGTTGTAGCCTGTGGTTTGTCCGTAAAATCCATTGACTATACTTGTATGGTTTTGACAGAGCATAGTCGGTACAATGTCCCATTTTGCTGAAAAATCGAATAAGGTAAAATTATCTATGTTTTTAGGTGTTTTTATATGGGTTGGAGTTGCATCAATGTTAGAGAACTCATATTCCATTGGATTAACTTTTAACGTAAAATCTTTAAAGGCATATGTTTTACTATAATCTAATTGTGAGTTATAATTTGGTGTTGATCCATCACCATCATACATTGATTCACAAATATCTAGCCCTTCAGCAGCTAAAGCAATATCTAATGCATCTGTTCCAGAACACATCGCAAATAAAAAACCTCCACCGATAGTAAATTCTTTTATATTTTTTGCTACAGCTAATTTTAATTGAGATACTTTATTAAAGCCTAAGCGAGCAGCAGTTTCTTCATTGTATCGAACTTGTTCTCGATACCAAGGTGCATTTTTATAATGACTATAAAACTTACCATATTGCCCTGTAAAATCTTCATGATGCAGATGAAGCCAATCATATTTAGGGAGTAATCCTTCAATAATTTCATCATCATAAACTACTTCATAAGGAATTTCGGCATACTTTAAAACCAATGTAACAGCATCATCCCATGGTTGTTTGTTTTTTGGGGAATAAACAGCAATTTTTGGTTGCTTTTCTAATTTAACAACATCCATATTAACTTCGGGATCGGCTATTTCAGAGAGTATGGCTGTCGATTTTACATTGGCAATTACTTCAAAAGAAACACCTCTAATTATTAATTCTTCTTCAATAGCTTTAATATGTTTTATCATAAAACTTCCCCCACGATAATTTAAGAGCCAGTCAATTTCAATATCATTTTGTAAAACCCAATAAGCAATTCCATACGCTTTTAAGTGATTTTTCTGGGTATTATCCATTGGGATAAGCAAGTAAGTTGCACTTACTTTTAGTGAGAAAAGTAATAGGATTAAAAAGAAAGCTATTTTTTTAAATAAATTCATCTTAGGTCTAAATTACGCATAAATTGAAAAAGACTGTAAAAGCAGATGTCAATCAATATTAAAATAATGGAGTGACTAAATTTTAGAATGGAGCATCATCATCGTTATCGTCTATGCCATAGTCAAAATTGTCATCATTGGTGTCATTCATTTTGGATGGAATAGTAGTTGGTGAATCAAAATCATCATTTATAGGCATGCTGTTGTTATCAAAATCACCAAAATCGTTATTTCCTTGTTCAAAATCTTCGAATTTAGCTAAGTGGCTAACAAATTTCAATTTAACATCTCCAACAGAACCATTTCTATGTTTTGCTATGATGATTGTAGCCATTCCATTCGTTGAGTTTCCATCTTCATCTTCTGTTAATCCATAGTATTCTGCTCTATGAATAAATTGAACCATATCCGCATCTTGCTCAATAGAACCAGATTCTCTTAAATCTGATAATTGAGGTCTTTTGTCACCTCCTCTTGTTTCCACAGCTCTACTCAATTGTGAAAGTGCTAAAACAGGAATGTTTAATTCTTTTGCAATACTTTTCAATGAACGAGAAATCATACTTATTTCTTGCTCTCTATTTCCGTTATTATCTCCGCCACCAGACATTAACTGAAGATAATCAATTATTAATAATTGTATATTATGCTGTGCTTTAAGTCTTCTTGCTTTTGCTCTTAATTCAAAAACAGAAAGACCTGCTGTATCGTCAATAAAAATTGGGGCTTCTGCTAACCCTGCAATTTTTGTATGTATCTGTTGTATTTCATCATTACGTAAATTTCCACTTCTTAATTTTTCTGAGGAGATTTCTGATTCTGCTGAAACTAATCTTGTAACTAATTGAACTGAAGACATCTCTAAAGAGAAAAAAGCAACAGGAATTCCAAAGTCTACAGCTGCATTTCTAGCTAAAGAAAGTACATAAGAAGTTTTCCCCATAGCTGGACGAGCTGCTATAATAACCAAATCTGAAGGTTGCCAACCAGAAGTAACTCTATCTAATGCAGTAAAGCCAGAAGCAACTCCAATAACACCACTTTCTAAATTTTTGGCATCTTCAATTTGTTTGATTGATTCTCGAATCAAGTCAGACATGGTTTCGTAATTCTTTCTAATGTTTCCTTCTGCAACAGAGAATAAACTTGTTTCCGCTTTATCTAATAGTGAAAAAACATCAGTTGTTTCATCATAAGCATCAGTAATAATTTCTGAAGAAATTCTTATCAATTCTCGCTGAATGTATTTTTGGGAAATAATTCTAGCGTGAAACTCAATATTTGCAGCAGATGCTACGCGATTTGTTAATTGTGTGATGTAATATGGCCCACCGATTAAATCAAGTTCACCACGCTTTTTAAGTTCGTTAGTAACAGTTAGGATATCAACAGGTTCTGATTTTTGAAATAAATCTTGAATTGCAGAGAATATTTTTTGATGTGTTTCCTTATAAAAACTTCTTGGCTGAAGAATATCAATTGCAGCATTTACTGCCTCTTTCTCTAACATTAACGCTCCTAGAACAGCCTCTTCTAAATCGATGGCTTGTGGCGGAAGCTTTCCGTGTTCTAGGGTTTGGCTAATTGGAAAAGAAGGTTTCGTTCTTTTTCGAGTAGATATTTTATTTGTTTCAGCCATAAACCAAAAGTACGAAATTGAGTTTTATGTGTTTGGATAATTTATTAGAATAATGGGTTTATTTATTAAACGTAATTAATTCATTAATGTTTAACGGGTTAAAGGTTTATTAACTGGTTGTTAACCTCTTATCAACAATGTTATGAGCAGTTAAAGATAAAAGTCCTAATTTTAGTGAATGAATCGGTCGATTTTATACAGTACAATTACCATTTTAGTCTTTCTTTTTTCTTGTTCAAAGGATGATAAAGATGAAATAAAACCTACCATAACTATTAATTCACCAGTTAATTTACAGCAAGTAAATGGAATTGACACTTTACAGGTTTTAGCAACTATAAGTGATGATAGAAATATAGAGAGTGTTAGTGTTTCTTTGAGAGATAATAATGATATCCCAGTTTTATCATCTGTTACTAAAACACCAAATACAAAAGATTATAGCTTAAATATATCGTATTTTTTTGATGATATTCATTTACTTACAGGTCAGTATGATTTGAGTGTAACTGCTTTTGATGGTGAAAATAGAACGACTAGATATGTTACCATTTTTTTAAATGAAACACCTAAAAATAGGCAAGGGGCATTTGTTATAAGTAATACAGGGAGTGTTTCTGATATATATTATTTGGATAATTTGTACTCGGGTAGTTTTTATCAATCAATAAATGGGGATTATATGGGTGCGGGTGTTAATTCTTATGATCAACAATTAATACATGCTTCAAGTGGTACAGTTCCTTCAGCAAATGTTAGTGCAATAGATTTAAAATCAGGGTTAAATTCATGGAGTATTCCGATAATTAATTCTCCTCCTACACCTTTTTATTCTGGATTTTTGTATGACAACGAAAACGTATTCTTAGGTAAGAGAAATGGAGGTATGCAAGGGTATGATAAAAATGGCGCAGGAAATTATAATGCAGTGACTATTTCAAATTTCAATGTAGAAAGTGCTTTAGTTCATAATAATATTATAGTTACTGAGCAGCATTCATTTTCGGGAGGCATAGTTAAACTTATACCATATTGGATGGCATCTGGAAACCCAATAGGAATTAATGCAACGTTATTATCTAATGAAGATGTAGTAGGAATGTTTACTAGATCTGCAAATGAAATTATAGTAATTGCCAATGATGCAGCATTAAATGGGAAACTTATTTTTTATAATCCTAATACAGGATCTTTAACTTCTTTTCCAATAGGATTAGGAAAAATAGATGATTGTGTAGAAATAGGAATAGGAGAGTATTTAGTTGTTCATAGTGGCAATATTTCAAAAATAAACGTGAATAATAACTTCCCTTTTTCTACAACAATAGTTATTTCAGGATTGGGGGCTAACAATATATGGTATGATGACTTGTTAGCGGAATTATTTATTTCCAGCGGAAATGTGTTAACTATTCATAATGTTATAGGAACTCAAATAGGGAGTTATACCCACATAAATACGATTAAAGAAGTCGTGTTTTGGTACAATAAGTAATTATTCATTTATCACACCCATTGAACAAAATTTGTTAATTCTCTTATTAACTAATTTGTCTTTATCATATTCTTTAAGCTTGATTAAATGTTTAAGAATTTCTTTTTTAACGATACGAAACATTTCTTCGGGGTTAGTATGTGCGCCCCCACAAGGTTCTTTAATTACTCCATCAATCAGTTTGTTTTTTAACATATCAGATGAAGTCAACTTTAATGCTTCAGCAGCTTCTTCTTTGTGATCCCAGTTTTTCCATAATATAGAAGAACATGATTCAGGTGAAATAACTGAATACCAAGTGTTTTCTAACATTAATACTTTATCTCCTATTCCAATTCCTAAAGCACCACCAGAAGCTCCTTCTCCGATAATTATTACAATGATTGGAACTGTTAGTTGAGACATTTCTAATAAATTTCTTGCAATTGCCTCTCCTTGACCTCTTTCTTCTGCTTCTAAACCTGGAAAAGCACCTGGAGTATCTACAAAACAAATAACTGGTTTGTTAAACTTTTCTGCCAATTTCATTAATCGGAGTGCTTTTCTGTATCCTTCAGGATTTGGCATTCCAAAGTTTCTATATTGGCGCATTTTGGTATTTATACCTTTTTGTTGTCCAATAAACATTACCGATTGCCCATCAATACTTCCAAATCCACCAACCATGGCTTTGTCATCTTTTACAGTTCTATCACCATGTAATTCTATGAATTCGCCATCGGTAACTGCTGCAATATAACTTAATGTGTAAGGTCTTTCAGGATGTCTAGAAACTTGAACCTTTTGCCAAGCAGAGAGTTTACTATAAATCTCCTTTCGAGTTTGTTTTAGTTTCTTTTCTATTTCTTTTACAATGTTAGTGGTGTCAACACCTTTCTCTTCTTGTAATTTAGTGTTTTCAATCAACTGATCTTCTAACACTTTTATTGGTTCTTCAAAATCTAAATATATTGCCATCTTTTTCCAATAATAATAAAGACCGTAGCAAAAATGTGATTTACATAAGTAATAAAACTTATTTTTCGTCCAATTTCTTCGTTATCATTAAAATTAATTTTCTTATTACCAAAAGGTAATTCAAAAAATAATTTTCACTCTAGCCTCAAACTTGAACACAATCTAAGCTTGTGCAACGGTCTTAATAGAGTGCTAAATTACTAAATTTGTTAAGGCAAGCTCTAATAATTCTTATTTTTGAAGATGCGGAGTAAAAAGTAGGATTATGATTGTTTATCCAAATGCTAAAATAAATATAGGATTAAATGTTGTTGAAAAGCGAGATGATGGTTTTCATAATATTGAGAGTATTTTTTATCCTGTAATGGATGTGTTTGATGTGTTGGAAGTTGTAGAGAATGACGAAAATCAACTTGCGTATACTTCTTCGGGCATTTCAATTCCAGGCGATAAAGATTCTAATTTATGCGTAAAAGCATTTCATTTAATAAGAGCTGATTATCCTATTCCTTTTGTTAAGATTCATTTACAAAAAAAAATTCCTATTGGAGCAGGGCTAGGAGGGGGCTCTTCAGATGCATCATTTATGTTAAAAGCATTGAATGAATTATTTGAGCTCAATTTAACTTTAGAACAGTTAGTTAATTATGCGAAACAATTAGGAAGTGATTGTGCCTTTTTTATTGAAAATAAACCTGTATATGCTTGTGGAAAAGGGGATGAGTTTGAAAATATTGAACTTGATTTATCAGCTTATACTATTAAAATAGAATATCCAGAAATCCATATTGGAACTGCAGAAGCTTATAATGGAGTTACTCCTTCTCCTTCAGAATTAAATTTGAAAGAGTTAATTACAACTCCAATTAGTGATTGGACGAAATCTATAAAAAATGATTTTGAGGCATCCGTTTTTCCACAATACCCTGAAATTGAAAAAATTAAACAAAAAATCTACACCAATGGAGCAGTTTTTGCCTCAATGACAGGGAGTGGTTCAGCTGTTTTTGGAATTTTTAATAAGTAGCTGTAACTTTTTATAATATCAATTCGTCACACAATAAACAACATTGTTTAATGACCGTTACCAAGTATAACGAAAGCGTAGATATTTATTCAGATAATCTTTATCGTTTTGTCTTAAAGAACATTAAAGACGAAGATAAAGCTAAAGATATTGTGCAGGATACTTATATGAAGTTTTGGGAGAAGAAAGACAATGTAAATGAAGCGAAAATAAAATCATATTTATTTACTACTGCTTATCATACCTTGATTGATACGATTAGAAGAGATAAAAAACAAGGTTCATTTGATGATGTAAAGGAAGAGAGTTATAGTACGCAAACTGAATATTCCGATTTACAAGAAATACTTCATAAAGCAATAGAACAATTGCCAGAAGACCAAAAATCAGTGATATTGTTAAGGGATTATGAGGGGTATGCTTATGATGAGATTGCTGAAATAACTGGAATGACGGTATCACAAGTTAAAGTGTACATTTTTAGAGGAAGAAAATTTTTAAAGAATTATTTAGGTAGTGTTGAAGCATTGATATGAGTTTAATAACAAGAAATAACTACGAAGCTTACTTGCTCGATTATATTGAGGAGAATTTATCTCCTGAATTAGTCGCAGAGTTAATGTTGTTTCTTGAAAAAAATCTTGATTTAAAAGAAGAGTTGGATGAGTTTGAGGTGTATGAATTGACTCCTTTAGAAATTACCTTAATTGATAAGGATAACTTAAAGAAGGATGAGAACATTACTACACTTGATAATTATGAAGAATTAATTATTGCTGAAATAGAAGGAGAAAATACTACTGAAACGTCTAAGAAACTCCAACAGTTCTTAAAAGAGAATTCAAGAAAACAAGCCGAGCTTGTAGCTTATCAGGAAACAAAATTAGTAGCACCTACCATCATTTTTGAGAACAAAGAGTCATTAAAAAAGAGAGAAGGAAAAGTAATTCCAATGTATTGGTGGTATTCTTCTGCTGCAGCTGTGATAACCATTTTGTTTTTATTAAATGTGTTGAATAATGATGAAGGACAAAAGGATCATTCAATTACAGATAAACAAGAATTAGTGTTACCTGTACCGAATAAAGACGTAGAGGTAAGTCCTAACCAGATTGTAATGAAAGAAAATCAAGTAGCGATTGTTGAAGAGGAAGAATTAAATCTAATACAAAGAAATCAACAAAACATTAAGAAAGAATCACCACAGTTTATTCCTGAGGAAAAAAATAAGGAAGCAATTGCTTTGGTTGATAATTCTGATGAGAAAATAGAGTTAATTAAAGATTCAATTCCTCAAGAAATAATTAAAGAGTTTCTTGTTGAGCATATTCAATATGCTGATAACGTTAAAATAACTTATGAGGAGGAAGCAATTCCTGCAAAGAAGATAACCAAGCTTAACATGATACAAACTGCAATAAAACAACGAGTAAAAGAGAGTAATTTAAGTAAAGCAAAAGAAAAAATAGTACTTGCTTTTAACTCTAATCCCCTTTCCTTCCTTAAGAAAAAGGATAAAAATTAAAACTGATTGTAACAAAATTAAAGAGGTAAGCGTCCTATTTAAAAACACCTATTATGAAAAAAATATACACAGTTATTATATCACTTTTAATGTTAACTAATGCTTTTGCTCAAGTAGAAGAAAATAGAACAGTAGAAGATTTCCAGGTATTAAATGTAAGTAATGCATTAGAAGTTGTTCTTACTCAGGGAGAAACGAATGAAGTGATTATTGAAGGAGCAACACCTGAAGATATTGCTAAAGTAAAAACAGAAGTTAAAGATGGTAAGCTGATACTTTATACTAAAGGGAAAACTAAATGGAAGGCAAACATAAAAGTACTTATCACTTTTAAGGATTTACAAAGAATTGAACAAAGTGGTGCTTCAGAAATAAGCACAACAAACGCTATAAGAACAGAAGATTTTTCTATTAAAGGGAGTGGAGCTATAGAGGCAGATTTAGAATTAGAGGTAAATAGACTTTCTATTGATTTTTCTGGTGCAAGTGATATTAAATTATCAGGGACAGCAGAAAGTTTTGATTTAACATTAAGTGGTGCTTCTGATTTAAAAGCGTCAGGGTTTAAGGCGAAAAATGTAAAAGTTGATATATCTGGAGCTTCTGATGTAAGGGTTTATGCTGAAGAATCTATAACAGGTAAAGCTTCTGGAGCTTCTACTATTAATGTACAGGGTAATCCGAGTGAGAGAAATATAGAAACTACAATTGCTTCAAGTTCTTCTTACAATGGTGTAGAAGTGGAAAAAGAGTTTCATTTTCCTGATACCACTAAAATTAACTGGGGAGACAAAAATTTCATGCTTTTTGATGATTCTACTCATGTGAAAATTCCTAAAAAAAGGATGAACCATTGGGCTGGAATTGATCTAGGAATTAATGGATTTTTAAATGCTGACAATAGTTTTGATTTAAGTAATGATGCTTCTTTAGTATTAACAGACCCAGAAAAAGTTACTCAATTTATGGAATTGAATTACCGTAAATCATGGACTTTCAGCATCAACTTTATGGAGTTTTTTATAAAAGTAAAGGAACATCATTTTGGTATAGTTACTGGTTTAGGAACAGAATGGAATAACTATGAATTGAGACATAACGTTAGACTGACATCAAAAGGAGGGAGTAATATTTACCCCGTAGTAGATGAGTTTAATGAAGATTATACTTGGGGAGAAGTAGATACTGATTTCTCATACTCTAAAAATCGATTTAAAACGTGGTTTATTAATGCACCACTTCTGTTGGAAGTGAATACTGGAAATAATAAGAATAAATCGTTTCACATATCTGCCGGAGCAATATTTGGTTTTAATCTTCAAACAAAGATTAAGTACAAATACAAAGATGTAGATGGAAGTACCAAAAAAGAAAAAGATAAGCAAAGCTTTAATACCAATCCGTTTAGAGTTAGTTTAACAACAAGAGTTGGAGTTGGAAGATTTAATGTTTTTGCTACATACAGTTTAACACCATTATTCGAAAATAGTAGAGGACCAGAATTGTACCCGTTTACGGTTGGTGTTACTTTATTAGGATTTTAGCCCACCTTTATTACTCACCTGTTTAGTTAGTGCAAATAAAACCTCTTGAGAAATCAAGAGGTTTTTCTATTTTAGTCAATAAAAAAGCCCCACAATGTGAGGCTTTTTGTTTTTACATGTTAAAGATAAATTAATCTTTCATTCCCAATATTTTTCTTAAACGAGGGTGTTCTTCATTTTCTTTAATGTTGTTGAGCATTTCATCTAATAATTGATTCATCTCTTTATCGCTACGCAATGAATTTCGTAAATCTAACTCTTTATCAGAACCAGTTTTCATATCTTTTAATTCTTTTTCAGCTACATGAACTCTGTTTCCATACATCTCTTTTAAGTCAGACAGTACATTAATTCCTGTCATTCTCATCCACCAAGCAGTCTCATTTTTAGCAACATCATTTAAAATAGGGAGACTTTCTTTAATGGTTTCATTATTTTGTTTTTTCAGGTATTTACCATAGGTCATGATAAATCCATATTTCCCATAACCACTCAATTCTTTTTCTGTTTCAATAAAAAAGGCATGTTGCTCAGCATCACCATGTTCTGCATAAATGCCACAGACAGAATTTTTTATTCTTGAGTTTTCTTCACTTTCTAAGCTTTTGGCAAATTTCATAGCATCTTCATAACTCACTTTAGATAGAGCAGCTAAAGACTTACCAATTACATAATAAGATTCT
>JAESUI010000376.1 GCA_016763135.1 Flavobacteriales bacterium | reverse complement strand
TGGCCCAAGGCTTGTACGGGACGCCGATCTTCCCCGATGCGTTGTTGTTTATGTTGCAGATCTAGATTTAGACGGAGATCCTGATGTTCTGTCTGCCTCACCTGGCAATAATATGGTTGCTTGGTATGAAAACCTAGGTGGAGGAGCGTTTGGTGTTCAACAACCAATCTCTCGAAATAATGAAACTTTTGGAGTATATTCTGTTTATGCTAAAGATTTAGATGGAGATGGTGATTTGGATGTTCTCTCTGCGTCACAATGGGATGATAAAATAGCATGGTATGAAAATCTTGGAGCTGGAATTATTGATACTATCCAAAACGTAATTACTACAAGTGCAAATGTTGCTAGATGTGTTTATTCCGTAGATTTAGATAACGATGGAGATAACGATGTTCTCTCTGCAAATAATGGAAATATTGCCTGGTATGAAAATTATGGAGCTGGAATTTTCGGATCTCTACAAACACTTACTTCTGGATCGATTTCAGGTATATCCGTTCATACTTCTGATCTAGATAATGATGGTGATCAAGATGTGCTTTTCGCTTCTTATACAAATGACTTGATAGCTTGGGTTGAAAATTTAGGAGGCGGGAATTTTGGTGGTCAGCAAACTATTTCTACAACAGCAGATTATGCTAGAGATGTTCATTCGGTTGATTTAGATGGAGATGGGGATATGGACGTACTTTCGGCTTCACAATATGATAACAAAATTGCTTGGTATGAAAATTATGGAGCTGGAATTTTTGGAGGAGAACAAATAATCAGTATAAATGCATACGGGGTACAAACTGTATTCACAGTTGATTTGGATAACGATGGAGATTATGATGTTCTCTCAGCATCGTTAGATGATGCCAAAGTAGCTTGGTACGAGAATTATTTAATTGGAGCTCCTTGCAGTCTATCTCCAAACTTCACAAGCAATGACAATGGTAATGGTAACTATTCATTTACAAATACTTCAATAGGAAGTTATGACGAGTCACACTGGGCCTTTGGAGATGGGACAACATCAACATCAATAAATCCGAGCCATACATTTACTGCCAATGATACTTTTGTAGTGGTGCTAACGATTAATGATACGACATATGGGAGTTCGTGTGTTGATTATTATCTAGAGATGATTAATGTAACTGGAGTTCCAAATCCTTCTCAATGTATATCAGGTTTTGTTATGTATCCTGATACTTCAACTGGAAATGTTACAGTTGTTAATAGCTCTACAGGAAATAGCTTAACCTATTTCTGGGATTTTGGTGATGGAGATACGTCTACTATGGCTTATCCAGCACATGTCTATGTAACAAGTGGTCCGTTCTATTTATGTTTAACTGTGGATGATGGTGTTGGGTGTATAGATATGTATTGTGATTCTATTGGAGTAGATGGAGTTGTGTTCAAGCAAACTGGATTTACAATTAATGTTATAGGATCTCCAATAATAACAGAAGTTAATGATGAAGTAGTTAATGACTTTGGCATCTTAATTTATCCCAACCCAAATACTGGTTTGTTTACGATTGAAAAAACGAGTGACTTAAATAAAATAGTTGAGGTTAAAGTATTGGATGCTACTTCTAAATTAATTCTTGAAAAAAGAATTCCTGTTGGTAAACAAAAGGTTTATGTAGATATTACTAAATATAGCAATGGCATTTATTATTTGCAATTGATAGTAGATGAAAAAGTATTTGTAAAACAGATTTTGAAACAATAGTTACCAACAGCTTCTTTTACTTGCCAATAGTTAGTGGCTTTATGTTACTCCAGTGTTACTCGAGAATTACAAAATCATTGAAACTCTTTACTGTAAAAGGGTAGAAGGAATTGCTTCACTTTCTGCATCGGGAACTATTACTTCTCCCCGCCAGTTTTACCTTTAGTAGTTTTTACTTTTACGTGGCGTTTTTTGTTGTACTTAGCACGAGCTTTTTGAGAAGCTCTCTTTTTCTTCTCCAACTCTTTATTTGCCTTACGGGCAGCTTTTTTAGGGTTGGTATCGTACTTACTCATTTTATCATACTCCTTAGCAATCTGCAGACTAACTGATTTTTTAGAGTTTAAACCAGCATCATAAATACCTTTCTTTTTGGTTTTATGAGAGCGCCCATTAAACATGGAGCGTTGATCAATTTTTTGATTGCAAGAGAATAATATTAATACGATAGAGAATACTCCTATAACTTTTGAAATGTACTGCATGCCTTTTTCTTTTATTTTTCCTTATACTCTTCTAATAACGTATAAATATCGGTAATTAGTCTGTCAACATCCTTTTTTGATGTTCCATCATAAAAACCTCTTAATCTTTTTTCTTTGTCAACCAGTACAAAATTTTCTGTATGTACAAAGTCATCAACTCCACCATCACCTTCTGTTATAGCAGCAAAGTAAGTCTTTCTTGCTAAGTTGTATATCTGTTTTTTGTCACCAGTAACAAACATCCATTTATCAGTACCAACACCAAGTTCTTTGGCATATGCATTTAAAACGGGAACTGAATCAGACTCAGGCATAACTGTATGTGATAAAAGTAAAATATCATTATTTGTTGTAAACTCATCGTAAACACGATTCATTTGCTTGGTCATTTTTGGACAAATAGTGGGGCAGGTCACAAAAAAGAAATCGGTAACGTAAATTTTATCTTCAAAGTTCTTCTCAGTCACTTCATTTCCATCTTGGTCGGTTAAACTAAACTCCCCAACTCTATGGAACTTGTCAACATTTCTAACCGATTCATCAACTAATTCAGGATTGATGTCAATTGGGTTGAAAACCTTTAGTTTAGGCTTGTTGTCTTTTATCATGTAATAAGCAACAGCAATTCCAATTACTAATATTATAATTACGGGGATTAGTTTTTTCATACTATTTTTTCTTTATCTCTTCTTCCTTTTTTAATACTGTTTTTAAAAGACCAGTATCTAATTTCTTTGCTATAATTTTTTTGTCTTTATCTAATAAATAAAGCTGAGGGGTAGTAAAAATATCATAAGTGGTGTTATAGTTCAAGCTTTTTAAATCAGTAAGCCCTTTTATAATGTACTCTGTAGCTTTTTGTTGATCTTTATATACTTCTTGAGGTACAGCAACATTAATAAAGTCTAAATTA
>JAESUI010000375.1 GCA_016763135.1 Flavobacteriales bacterium | reverse complement strand
CTGTTAATCAGAGGGTCCAAGGTTCGAGTCCTTGAGGGGGAGCAAAACACAAGCCACTAGCAATAGTGGCTTTTTTGTTTTACAACTCAAATACACATCTACAACTAAAAACTGTATATTAGTAACTTCTAACATCATCAACTATGAAACGAATTTTACTTATTGCAATAATTATTCTACAAGGTGCTTTTTTGCATGCTCAAAACAATGAAATAATTGTAAATGATAGTAGCCAATATGGTTTTAACAGACCAAGGTTAGCCTTATTAAATAATGATGTACCATTTGTTCTATGGGGAAAGTCTGGATCAGCAGCAAAAGTTTATGGTGCTAAATTGGTAGGGAATAACTTCTCTACTCCTGTACAAATTGTACCAGACAGTATGAACCCAAGGGTTGGAACTGTTGACGGCCCAAACATTGTTGCTTATAAAGATTCTATTTATGTGGTATGGGAAAACTTGAATGCATCAAATTCTCATATTTTTTTAAATCGATCAACTGATGGAGGGAATTCATTTGGGTCTTGGATCCAAACAGACAGTTTACCTCTAGCCGACCTCAAAGAATATCCTGGTATTTCGGTAAATAATAATGGTGAATTAGGAATTTACTTTATAAGATTAGACCCTGCTAATAACAATCCGAGGCAGACATTAATTATTTCTAAAGATAGAGGAGTCACCTTTGGTAAAGATAGTACAGTAAATACGTTTGCTGCTGGCCAGCCGTGCGAATGCTGCCAAGGCAGCATGGAAATGCAAGATAGCAATTGGGTTTTTTATTACAGAAACAACGTAAATAATATTAGGAATAACTATGCTTTGGTATCATCTAATTCTGGCAATTCTTTTGATAATTCTTATGAATTGGATGATTTAGATTGGTTTATTCAATCTTGCCCTAGCTCAGGACCAGAAGGTCATCTAAATGGCAATAAATCATTTACCGCATGGATGAGTAGAGGAAGTGGAAGTTATAGAATACTTTATGCTTCAGTAAATATGTCTACAGGAACAGTATCTCCTGCAGCATTTATAGATCCAAGTGTAGCCTCCAACGTTTATCAGAATTACCCATCAGTTGATGGGTCAGGCGACACTATTGCTGTAGTATGGCAAGATAATAGGTATCTATTTTCACATATTTTCACTTCTATTTCAATAGATGGAGGAACCTCTTTTTCTAGTGCTATACTATTATCTGACACTTCAGTAATTTCTAGTTATGTTACTGGAGATGTTGCTTTTGCTAATGGTGTTTTTCATTATGTTTGGAAGAGTTCCAATAAAATATTCTATAGATCAGCAACACTATCTAATTTACTATCTATTTCAACTAATAATCTGAAAAATTCAGCATTTAAAATATACCCAAACCCTACTTCAAACCAGCTTACAATAGAAACAACACTAGCTATAGATGAAATTTTAATTCTTGATATTACTGGTAAAACCATAAAATCATTCACTCCATCCAAAACCATTGACATTAGTGATTTATCCAATGGAATTTACTTTATTAAAATTATTGGGGAAGAAAATTCTATCACTCAAAAGTTTGTAAAACAATAAAGTATATCAAGGCATCTTAGTATAAACTGATATATCTCATTTTTTGATTAATTAATCATCACGACTTTTGGAGTCTGATGTACATAAGATTTAAACTCTTCATAAAAATTCTTTTCTATCATAAGCCTATTATTTGGCCTATGTTAGAAACCATGCAAGGCTTAATTTATGCTTTAAAATACTTCTATTACTATAAGGTTTTAGGGGGAAATAAAGGCATGAGTGTTAAAGAAGTTAACATAGAATTTAACAGTCAATGTAACCTAAGGTGTCAGTTTTGTTCTTTAGATCACTTTAAACCTAAACATGTAATTTCTGCCGAAATTTTAGAGAAACTTTTACTCGGCTTCATTAATGATAAAAGGTATAGTAGTGTTAAACGATTAAACCTTTATAATGGTGGTGAAGTTTTATTACATCCAAAAAGAATGGAGATGCTTGCTATTTTAAAGAAATACAAAGATTTAGCAAAGCAAAAAGGTCGACATTTTCCGGAAATTCATATGTTGACTAACGGAATTTTGCTTCGTGAAAAATTATCTGAAGAGATTATAGCATTAGATGTTATTGATTTATTAGGGATTAGTTTTGATGGAGGTACGCCAGAAGCTTTTGAAGAGATGAGAACTAACGCTAAGTGGGACATTTTTTACAATAATGTAAAAGCTTTTGATCGAATAAGAAAAGAACAAAACAATTCAGTTAAAATGTCTGCAATATCTTGTATTCCAGGTGATAAATCAAGAAGTTTAAAATGGATGCACCCTCAATTTCAAGAAGTATATAAATTATTGGATTGGTATGAGCTAAGAAGATTACACAATTGGGCAGGAGATATTGAAGAATTTAAAGTGCCTCAAAAAAAACACAAAATAGGTTGTTCTCTTTTGATGGAACAAATGGTTTTACTGCCTAATGGAGATGTCACCATTTGTTGTAATGACTTAAACTCTAAGGCTGTGATAGGAAATATCTTAGAAACTGATTTCATGGATATTTACAAGTGTGAAGAAAGAGTACGTTTTCTAAAGCTACACCTACAGGGAAAAAAAGACCAAATACCTTTATGTAAAAACTGTGAAACTTTTTAATCTTAAAATCTTAAGTTTTCTAATTCACTCGGCTTAACTATAGTAATCTTACTTCCTTTAATTTCTATTAAGCCTTCTTCTTTAAAATCAGAAAGAGTTCTAATAACAGTTTCTGGAGAAGTACCAACCATACTAGCTAATTCATTTCTACTAATAGCAATTGCGAACCTATCCTCCCCTTCTTTACTATACTTATTTTGCAAATTGATTAAAGAATCTGCCACTCTTTTTCTAACAGAATCATAAGCTAAATTCAATAATTTCTCTTCTTTTTCTAACACATTATGCGCTAACATTTTTATAAAGCTATTGGATACATCTCTGTTTTTAAATAACAATTCTGTAAAATCTTCTTTTGGAATTTTAAAAACTTCTGTTTCCTCCATTGCTTCAGCTGTTTCTTTAAATTCATCACCTTCTAAAACAGATAAATATCCTATAAAGTCTCCAGGACCAAACAAATCAGAACTATATTCTTTTGCATCTTCATTTATTTTATACGTTCTAACTTTACCAGAACTCACAAAATAAATTGCTCCAGCAAAATCTCCTTCATAAAAAATAATCTCTTTTTTCTTATAAACTCTTACCTTTCTATCTTCAGACAATTTACTTAATTCATCTAATCCTTTCGCTTCACCAATAAAACTGGTTAATCCTTGCAAGGTTTGCTCATAACCCACTTTAAATAACTCACTACGCTCTAGCCTACTTTCTATAACATTTAACAACTCCATCTCTTCAAATGGTTTTGTAACATAATCATCCGCACCCAAATTCATTCCTTTTCTAAATTCACTTTTTTCTGCTTTAGCAGTTAAAAAAACAAATGGAATTGCGCATGTAGATGGGTCTTTACTAAGAATATACAATACACCATAACCATCCATTTCTGGCATCATAATATCACAAATAATTAAATCTGGAATGTTTTCTTTTGCTTTAGAAACACCATCTTTACCATTTACAGCAGTAATTACAGTGTAGTTTGCCAACTCCATAATTTCAGCTGTATTCTCTCTCATTTCAAGATTATCTTCTATCAATAATATGGTCTTGCTCATAATAAAATATTTGGAATTATAATTGAAAATGTTGTACCTACATTCTCTTTACTTTTAAATGAAATATCTCCTTCAACTAAGGATAAATACTTCTTAACTATTGTTAACCCTAAACCTGTTCCTTCTATATTTGTTACGTTTCCTGCTCTAAAAAATCGATTACTAAACAGCTTATCTTGTTCTTTTTCTGGAATACCAATTCCTTTATCAACAACATCTACCCGTATCCCTTTACCAACAACATTCAAATCTAATACAATTTCTTCCCCTTCTGCAGAATATTTACTGGCATTCGATAACAAATTTATCAAGATATTTTTAATTACGTTCCTATCCGTAATAACCATTTGATTATCAGAAGAATTGCTTTTATAGGTGATGAATTGTTTATTCTTTAAAAAGAATTCCATCTCTTCATGAGCTTCTTGAAATAATTCGTTTAATAAAAATTCAGATTCAGTAATTTCTATCTTTCCTTCTTCTAATTTATCAATAGATAAGAAATCATTCAAAATTGAGGTTAAGTTTTTAACAGATGATTTTATTCTATTTAGATGTTTTTCTCTTTTATCTTGTTGCTCTTTTTCTTCATATTTCCCAGCAAGTATAGCAGAAGACAATATTGTACTTAAAGGCGTTCTAAATTCATGAGAAGCCATAGAAACAAACCTAGATTTTAGCTCATTTAAATCTCTTTCTTTTTCAAGGTTATTGGCCAATTCTTGTTCTACTAATTTAGAATCTGTTATGTTTTTTTCAATTACCAAAATTTGTTCAACTATACCATCAGATGACCTTAATGGAACAGCATTAGCAACATAAAAATTACTTTTATTTTCAAATTCAAAAGAAAGTCCTTCGCCATTAAAAACAGCGTTAAATTTCTCTTTAACCAACTCAGCTAAATCACCCTTAAATCGTTTTTTATAATTTTCTCCTATCAAATTTTGACTTGTAAAACCTAATCTATCTAACTCCTGACCCTCAATAAAAACAAAATTTAAATCTCTATCAAAAACATTTATAACACCTCTAGGAAAATTCCGTGCAATCAAATTATAAAGCTTCTGACTTTTCTCTAATTCAACGGTTCTTAATTTTACTTTATACTCTAGCTCAATATTTAAATCTTTTAATTTTTGTTGTGACAATACTCTTTCAGTAATATCTGTAACAATTGCCACTACTTTTAAATCATCCTTAATGTAACTATGGTTTAACCCTATCTCAACAGAAAACTCTGAACCAATGACAGAAAACACCGAGCTTGGTGGGTCCGGAAGCTATGTGGGATCGGCACTCACAGCGATCGGGTTTTCGTTAGGTTGCCTCACCTGTTTTGGGGGGGCCATAATAGCCACATTATTGGTGTATGTTGGCTCCATAGGTAGTGCTTTTGTCGGTGCCACTGTGATGTTCGCGTTTTCCTTGGGCATTGTTGTACCCAGCACGGGCGAAAAAATCACGGTTAACGCCGATAATTCGCTGAACGTCCCGGACCAGCCCATCATTCCCTATATCGAGGGCGATGGGATTGGTGT
>JAESUI010000374.1 GCA_016763135.1 Flavobacteriales bacterium | reverse complement strand
TGGATCAAGAACGGTAACCGAACGTTGATCTAAAGTGACAGTTTCATTTCCGTAAGTACCACTAACTAATACAAAGTAAGTGCCTGCAGGTACCTTTGTTCCACTTTTATTAGTTCCATCCCATTCAAATTCAGGGTATTCGCTACTCTCATATATTAAAAGTCCCCATCGGTTGTAAATTTCAACTTTAATCTCATCATGACAAGGATTAGAAATACCTGATATTTTATAGACATCATTCAGACCATCTCCATTAGGTGTAATAACATTAGGTACTACGCCTAAACTATCGAATGGAGGTGTTACTAAATATTCGAAATTTATAGTGTCTTGTATGGCGTCTGGACAATCTACAGAAGAAAGAACAGCTTGTACAGAATAGGTTTTTCCAATATGTTCACAATCTGGAGTCCAACAAAATCTAGTGGCAACAACACCTGTATTATTATTTGCTCCATTAGCAACTCCTGTTGAGAAATTATTTGAGGGGTAACCACTAAGGTAAACCCAGTTGTCATAATTATAATTATTGTCTAATGCAGGGTATTCAGCTCCCTCGTTAAATATGTCTGAAGTAATAGTAATGTTTAACATATCGACAATAGTAGTGTCATGAAAAACAATGTTTCTGCAGTATTCAGAACCAAAAGGGGTTTCTTTAATTCCTGGATTTTTTAAATCAAAAACAGGAGGAGTTACCTCTATGAAAAATGCTATACTATCTAAAGTAAGTCCATCACAACCTACAGAAAACGTATTAACTTGAAATGGGAAAGTTTGTCCAATTTCATCACAACCAGGAGTCCAACAAAAACGTGTTGCAATGGTTCCAATATTCCATTGAGCTAGTGTTGTGTCATTCCCAACAATTACAGTAGTATCTAAACTTGCTGGTATCACCACCGAATCATTCCATATTGCAGGAGGCCCTGCACTAATTAAATCGTAATAAAAAGTGAAATCACCATTTAAATCTGGAACTAATACAGGAAGATATGCTCCAGAATCAAAAATTGGGGAAATAACACTCATAAATACAGTGTCTGTTGGATTTGCATCTGCAAAAACTAAATCTTTGCAACTTAACTTGTTGTAAGGAAACTGTAATGTTCCACCATTTATTGGGTCTGAGTTTAAGAAAGTAGCAGGGATTCCGCCAGTACAATTTAAACTAATGTATTGAACATCTCTTCTTACTTCTCCAATTTTATCTTTTATACCATCATTATTTGTGTCTCTAAATTCTTCAACTCTAATTGCGAAAGTGAAAAAACCTAAGGCAGTTGGAGCTGCTGTTATCAATCCTGTTAATTGATTAATAAACATGTTAGGAGCTCCCCCCACAATATTCCCCATATTGTATCCTGCAGCCCAATTTAATGATGGGTAATAAGGATAAGCTCCTGCTCCAGGAGCAACAGTAGTTGCTGCTGAAGACATTGGCTCAACTAAAGAGTATGCTAAAGAGTCACCATCCACGTCCGTAATAGGGTATTGAAATGCTTTTGGACCTGCAATACAGAAATAAGCATCAGCTGGGTAATTCCCAAAATCAGGAGTTGAATTTTGACCAAGAGCAGGATCTGGAATCATCGCAAACCATGTCATAGTTCCACCAGCTTGAACATTAATTGCTAAACTATTCCTAGCATTAAGAGATGCTGAAACATAGTATCCAGCAGCAAAATCTGGTATAAAAACATCTATTGACGTTTCAAATATACCCTCTTCAATTCTAACAACATTCGGATCTGGAGTATAGCAAGGATCTCCTAAAGTTACTAAACCTAAAGAAGTTTGGGTTAAAGTTATATTTCCCCCGATAGCAGTATTAGTTCCTACCTGGAAAAAATTACAGGTAATACTTGCAGGCATTGCAATACCATTTACATCATCGCGGTATATTCTTAGTTTAACATGATAATTTGCTCCACCAGCTACTTGACTAGTCATGTTAATTTGAAAATCTCCACCAACAACATGTGATGCGTTTGCAAAAGGTAACATTATAAATGCTGCTACAATTAATAATAAACTCTTTTTCATTTTATGATATTGTTGTTTTATGTTTCATTTTTTCTATAAGATGTAAAAATATAACAAAAGGTTGCATTATCTAATTTTATTGATAAAATATATACCTAACAATGTGATTCCTATGCTAATTATATGAGATATTTCTACTTTCTCACCATCAAACACCCCCCAAAAAATAGCAACTATTGGAATTAAATAGGTAACGCTTGTAGCAAATAAGGTAGATGTTTTTTTAATCAACATATTAAATATAATAATGGCCAATGCTGTTCCAAAAACAGCGAGTATTATTATGTAGAACAGTGCTTGAAAAGAGTGAGGACTATTTATGCTCGTGTCAATAAAATCTGTAGTAAATAAATAGATAATTATAAAGGGACCAATACTTAAAAAAGATAAAGATGTTATTACTATTGAGCTAACTTCTTTTAAATGTGTCTTTATAATATTTACTGATAGTGCATAGCAAATTGTAGCTATAACGATAATGAGGATGTAATAAATGTTAGAACCTGCTATGTTAAGTCCATTGGAGAAGATTAAACCTCCAGCACCTAATAAACCAACAGAAACTCCAATGAATTGAGCTTTTATTGGTTTTGAGTGGAATAATAGAATGCCAATTATTAACGCAAAAATTGGAGTTAATGAATTAAGCATTCCACTCAATGAACTTGATACTTCTGTTTGAGCTAGTGTAAATAAAAATGCAGGAATTCCATTACCAATTAATCCAGTAAGTATTATGTATTTCCAATATTTTGATTCAACTTTTTTTAAGGATTTTATAGCAAATGGGATTAGCACTATAAATGCTATGCTTATTCTTAAAGCAGCCACCACAGTATGAGAATACACCTCTAGTCCTTTTTTCATTAAAATGAAAGAGCTACCCCAAATAAAGGCAAGAAATATAAGGGTTATCCATTGCCATATTTTTTTATTTAAATCAAAAAACCTCATAGTTTAATAAAGTGGTAAATGTAATTACATTTCTATTAGATAAATCGTTAATTTTGGGGCATGATGGAGGAGAGTATAAAAGTAGAAGGGATGAGTTGTGGACATTGTGTTAGTGCCGTTTCAAAATTAATCAATGAAACGGAAGGCGTAGAGTCGTCTAATGTTAGCCTGCCTGATAATGCAATGGTTGTTTTTGACGAATCAAAAATAACCATTGAAGATTTAAAAAAGACAATCAATAATTCTGAAATATATAAAGCATTATAATATGAGAGTAATTAATAGAGTATTCATTTTACTATTTATTGTTACAGTTGTTTCTTCTTGTGGAAACAATGAAGAACAAAAAGAAGAGGAAGTTTCAATTGAGGTTTCTACTGAGAATTTAACCATAGCCGATTATACTATAGAAGGGATGGTTTGTGCAATGGGCTGTGCTGCAACAATAGAAAAAGATGTAGTTGGAATGACAGGAGTTGTAGTTTCTGAAGTTAATTATGAAACAGGAAAAGCTCATTTTGAATTTGATCAAGCAATTGTTTCTGAAAATGAAATAATAGCTAAAATTGAAAGTATTGCTGATGGTCAATACAAAGTAGAAGAGTGGAGTGATGAAAATAATTCTGAAGAAGAATTAGAAACAGTAGAAGATGAAGTAGAAACAGTAGAAGATGAAATAGCAGAAAGTAACGAAGAAACCATTGTAGAGGTAAGTTTACCAAGTTTTGAAATCCCAAACTTGTTTACCTTATTAATGGATCAGATATAAAAAAAAGAATTATTCAAATTAGTTTAAAGCGATGTTTCTAACATCGCTTTTTTTTAAATTAAAAATGTTTAAAGACAATACACATAAACCTATTATAATCTGGTTATTAACAGGTTGTGCTTTAATATTTTTAATGGTTGTAATTGGAGGAATAACAAGGTTAACTAATTCTGGTTTATCTATGGTGGATTGGAAATTGATTATGGGAATGGTTCCTCCTTTGAATGAGCAAGATTGGATAGAAACCTTTAACAAGTATAAGCAGTTTCCTGAATACCAAGAAGTAAACTTTATGTTTACGTTAGAAGAATTTAAAGCAATTTTCTTTTGGGAGTACCTTCATCGATTAATCGGAAGAATTATAGGGATTGTGTTTATCGTACCATTCTTTTATTTTTTAATAAAGAAAAGGTTTGTAGGAAAACTAATGAAACAATGCCTTATTATTTTAGGTATGGGAGCATTTCAGGGATTTTTAGGTTGGTGGATGGTGAAAAGTGGGTTGGTTGATAATCCAGATGTAAGTCATTACAGATTAGCAATTCATTTAATTGCAGCATTTTTAACGTTTGCTTATACTTTTTGGGTAGCATTAAGTTTAATTAATCATAAAGAAGAAAGACCAAATTTCCCTTCTATGAGAAAATGGGTGTCAGTATTGTTTGTAATAACAGTTCTTCAAATTATATATGGAGCTTTTGTAGCTGGATTAAATGCAGGATTTATCATGAATACATGGCCAAAAATGGGCGAACGATGGATTGCAGAAACAGTTACCGTAATGGAACCATTTTGGACTAATTTTGTTGATGGTGTAGGAGGTGTGCAATTTGTTCACCGTTATTTAGCATACATAGTGGTTGGCTTGGTATTATTTTTATTGCTTAAAAGTTCAAAATACGAGCTTAATAAAACTCAATCGAAATCTCTTGTAGTATTAATAGTTGTGGTATTTATTCAGTTTCTATTGGGAATATTTACCCTACTTTATGCTGTACCAGTTTGGTTAGGTGTAACGCATCAGGTTGGAGCATTTCTGTTGTTAGGAGCAATAGTGTATTCTGCAAGTAGTTTTAGGAAACCAGTTTAGGATTTATTTCCACTCAAAAGTTTCAAATAAGTGAGTGATGTCTTCTTTTATAAAATCCAATACGGGTTGTATAGAATCCTGATTAGGCATATTATTAAAGTATAAAGAACCTCTTATAAAATGATTGGTACTATCAGTTAAATGAAATTGATAAGCTGAAGCAGCATTTCCTTCAATACTATATACTAATCCATAAACTTTTTTTTTCTGGGAAGCTAAGAGTTAGCTGTTCAATATCAAATGCTTTTACAGTATGTTTAAATGCTAAAGACCTAGAGTCTTCTAAATACTGGTGTAAGTTATTTTCAACAGGTTTGTAACTCATGTAAATACTTGCATTTAAATTTTCAAAAACAATATCAAACCAACAGGACTTGTCTGGATTATTAATGTTTGGTTTAATTTCAGTGTAATTTGGTGTTTCAAATGTGAAAGGACAATCTTTTTCTATAGAGTAATATTCCTTTTTAGGTAAATCAATTCTAAAGTAACCCTTTGGTTTTGGCGTGAAAGTATCATTTCCACAACTATAGCATAAACTTGAAATTATAATTGTGAGGATTAGTTTATACTTCATCAGTTTCTGTTTTTACAAGCTTAATTCTTTTTACTCTTCTCTTATCTGCAGCTTCAATAATAAAAGTGAAATTTTTGTAAGTAATTTTTTCGTTTTTCTGAGGTATTTTTCCTGTTATTTCAATAACTAAACCTGCTAAAGTATCAGCGTCTTTACTTATTTCATCAAAAATAGTATCATCTTCAATGTTTATAATTTTAAATAAATCATTAAGACCAGTTTTTCCTTCAAAAACATAAGTATTGTCGTCTAACTTAGAATACGAAATGTCATCAGCATCAAATTCATCACTTATTTCTCCAACAATTTCTTCTAAAACATCCTCTAGAGTTATAATTCCTGAAGTGCCTCCATATTCGTCAACAACGATAGCTAAATGTATTTTTTTGTTCTGAAACTCTTTTAAT
>JAESUI010000373.1 GCA_016763135.1 Flavobacteriales bacterium | reverse complement strand
TTCAATACACCAAATTAAATGCTTCTTTATCCTCTATTACAAGAAGAGAAAAAGGCTCAACTGCAGAAACCCTATTTGCGAGAAAAACAATGAGCACTCATTATTTTAGTTGGTTAGCAACAAAATGGTTAAACATTGGCTTATTCGAATCTACCTTATGGCAAACAGAAGACTCTTCTGGGACAAAACCTTTACAATACCAACAATTTAATCCAATTATTGGAGTAAACACTGCAACTACTGGTTTTAATGATGTCAATCATTCTGTAATTGGAACTAATTTGAAAATTAAACTTCCTTTTAAAATAATATTATATAACCAATTTGTGTATGATGGAGAATCAAGGTATGGATATCAAACTGGTATTAAAATTTTTCCTACTCCTTATTTAACAGTACAGGCAGAATACAATAATGTAACAAAAAACACTTACACTTCTAATGTTACCTTACAGTCTTATACTAATTATAACGAAAATTTGGCTCATCCATTAGGTAATGATTTTGATGAATTAGTTGCCATTTTAAACTTGAATTATAAACGTGCCTTTTTTCAGATTAAAGGAATTCTTTTGACCGAAAACCTTTCAACAAACTTTGTTGAAAGATCATTTATTCAATACCATTTAGGGTATCTAATAAATCCTAAAAATAATATGTCCATAATAATTGGAGAAACGGTTATAGAAGGAACAAACTATCTTTATTTCGGCTTTCGAACATCACTAAGAAATTTATATGACGATTTTTAAATAAAATGCAAGAACTTATACTCCCCATATTAACCTCTTTTATGATTGTGTTGCTTTCAACACCATCATTTATAAAGATTGCTGAGCTTAAGCATTCGTTTGACGACCCTTCTGAGGACAGAAAAATTCATACTCGTAAAGTGCCCTTAATGGGTGGGATGATGATTTTTGCTGGAACATTATTCTCTTTTTTATTATGGCTTCCTATTGATGAAATGGGTGTAATTAAATATTTAGTTCCTTCATTACTTATTATGTTTTTTATAGGTATGAAAGATGATATTATTGGAACAGCTCCTGTAAAAAAATTAGCTGCCCATATTATTGTTGCTTTTATCATGGTGTTTATGGCGGAAGTCAAACTAACCAGTCTACACGGTTTATTTGGTATAAGAGAAATACCCGAATGGGCAGGGATCATGTTAACCATATTCACTTACATTGTAGTTGTTAATGCATTTAATTTAATAGATGGAGTAGATGGTTTAGCTGCTGGGGTTGGATTAATTGCTTCTACTGTTTTTGGATTTTGGTTTTATTATGCTGGGGATTGGACCTATGCTGTTTTAGCATTTTCACTTGCTGGTGGGTTATTAGGGTTTTTAAGATTTAACTTTAGTCCTGCCAAAATATTTATGGGAGATTCAGGTTCGCTAACCATAGGGTTTTTAATTGCGGTAATGGCTATAGAATTAGTTGAATACGAAGCCAAAGAATTACCACATATTATCAGTAATATTTCTAAACCAATTTTATCAATGTCTATTTTAGTTTACCCTTTAATAGATACCATTAGAGTTTTTACATTGAGAGCAGTCAAAGGTGTTTCTCCTTTTACTGCAGATAGAAACCACATCCACCATCGATTAATTGACTTAGGCTTATCTCACAGACAAACCGTTCTTATCATTTATCTATTTAATTTATTGATAATTGGTGCTTGCGTTTTTGCACAACAATTCGATCCAAGCTATTCATTTGTTGTTATAATGGTTAGTGTGATTTTAATTATTCAAATTCCATTTTTAATTAAAGTTAAAAAAGGTGAATAGAAAATTAATCCTCATATCATTTTTGCTATTCACAGTAACTTTTAATGTTGTTGCTCAAAACTTCAACATTACTAATGAACGAACATTTTCATCATTATTCAATCAAAATATTGACACCTTAGAAAACTTCCATACCAGTATTAGGCCCTTTTATAAAAATGAAATAGGCAATCACGATTCATTAATGGGCTTATTAGATATAAAATCTGAATCTAAATTTGTATCTGCAATTTTCAACTACGGAAAGGTTACTGCCTATGAAAAAAAAATAGCTTTTGAACTTTCTCCCATTATTAATGCTGGCATTATGATGGAAAAAAGTGAACTTGTATCTCAAAGTTTACCAGAGTTAGCTGTTGGATTAAGTTTAGATGGTAATGTAGGAAAAAAATGGAGTAGCCAATTTGTGTTTTTAGCTGATTATTCCAAATACCCATCACATGTTGATGCAATGGTTCAGAGTAAAAACATCAGCCCAGGCTATGGTTACTCTAAAGATGGGAAAGCATTTTATGGTCAAGGAAACATCACTTTTACCGCTGATGAAAATTTCACTTTTCAATTGGGTTATGGCAAAAATTTCATAGGAGATGGTTACCGTTCTTTATTTTTATCCGACCATGCCAATAGCTATCCCTACCTAAAAGTTACTGCCAACATTTGGAAACTAAAGTACATGGCTTTATACACTAATTATCAAGATATTAGAGGCTCTGACGGAAACATGAAGGACTATTTTCAAAAGTTATCTACTGTTCATTACCTAAGTCTAAATATTGCTAAATGGTGGAACATTGGTTTGTTTGAAAGTATTATTTGGCAATCTCAAGAAGATGACTTTTACAGAGGCTATGACATTAACTATTTTAATCCAGTTCTTTTTCTACGACCTACAGAGTATTCACAAGGGTCTTCAGACAATGCTTTACTCGGGGGTAGTATGAAATTTAAAATTAGAAAAAAGAACATTTTGTACGGACAATTAATTTTAGACGAATTTAAATTAAATGAATTACAAGCAGGAACAGGTTGGTGGGCAAATAAGTATGGCTATCAGTTCGGGTTTAAATCTTACGACTTTTTATGGGTTAAAAATTTAAGTTTACAGTTAGAATATAATATGGTTAGACCTTTTACTTATTCACACAGCTATACACCTACTAGCATAAGTACACTTCAAAATTATGCTCATTTTAATTCTCCATTGGCACATCCTTTAGGAGCTAATTTTAATGAAGCAGTAGCCGGATTAACCTACCACAAAAAAAGATGGATTATAGAAGGTTTAGCAACATCTGCTAAAATTGGTTTAGATACAAGTAGCACAACAAGTGTTGGACAAGATGTTTATATCTCAAATCAAAACAGGCCTTTGGATGATAATGGTAAGGTTATAGATTACGGTTACTTTACTACTCAAGGATTAACAACAGATATTATTAATAGTACATTAAAAATATCTTACGTGATAAACCCTAAATCACAGTTGATTTTTCAGGTAGGAGTAACTAATCGAACGTATAAAAACAGCATTGAAACATCTTCTACAAATATGTTTTTTGTAGGAATTAAAACATCAATAACAAATCGTTATTTTGATTTTTAAGTTTCTAAACGAGAATAAAGTAAGCCAGCGCTAAAAGTGCAATTACATAAATAATTACCCTTCTGTTCATTTGATTTCCTGCCTTGCTTCTACTATAACTATTTCCCCAATTTTCTCTTATGGTAGATTTAAAATCATCAGTATGCGATTTCTCAAAAGATGGATTATTATTTACTTCTCTGTCAATACTTGCATAACGTTTTTTCATTTTTTCTTTTCGCTCATCATAATAACGAGGTTCAAAATAAAACTGATCAGGTTTTTTAGACCTGAAACCAAACATTGAAGGTATTTTTGGAGCTTCCATAAAGTAATTGTTAGTTCAAATTTACAATAAAATAACGTATTAACATTCCAATATATTATTCCATATTTTTACTTTATGAACTTTCGTGAACAATTAGCCCTTGGTCATTCCAAATTACTCACTAGTCAAATAGTTGATGAAATAAGTGCTCACCCTAAAAGAATGGATGAATTAATGCAAATTTTCATTGAAGGACCAGTACAGTTTACCCAAAGGTCAGCTTGGTCAATTTCGGTTATTGCGGAAAAGCAACCAGAGCTTTTAATGAACTATTATGATTTATTTATCAAATTATTAAATCAACCAAATAAACACGATTCCATAAATAGAAACATTGTGCGAGCTTTACAATATCTCGATATCCCTGAAAAATATCAAGGGAAAATATTAGATGTATGTTTTAGGCTATTAAAATCATCGGATGAACCCATTGCAGTAAAAGCTTTTAGCATGACAGTTATTTTTAATCTATCAAAAAAATACCCTGACATTATCCCCGAATTAAGGGCAACTATTAAAGCTTTAATGCCAAATGGAAGTGCTGGAATAAAAAGTAGAGGAAATAAAGTTTTAAAAGCCATCCAATAATAAACTAGGGTTATCGGTTTACAGACAAAAGTCTTGTATCTAATTCAGTACATTTGTTATCAGAATTTGATAAGAACATTATGAATATAGGAATTGTGTGTTACCCAACATTTGGGGGAAGTGGAGTTGTTGCTACAGAATTAGGAAAAGCACTGGCAGCTAAGGGTCATAAAGTTCATTTTATCACTTACCAACAACCTGTACGATTAGATATTTTTTCTGAAAACATTTTTTATCACGAAGTAAAAGTTTCTGATTATCCTTTATTTGATTATCAACCTTATGAACTTGTACTTACTAGCAAATTAGTTGATGTTGTTAAATTCGAGAAATTAGATCTTTTACACGTTCATTATGCCATTCCACATGCTTCAGCAGCATATATGGCACAACACATACTTAAATCTGAAGGTATAAACATTCCTTTTGTTACCACCTTGCACGGAACAGACATTACTTTAGTTGGTAAAGATTCATCTTTTGCTCCAGTTATTACTTTTGCGATTAATGAATCTAATGCTGTAACAGCTGTTTCAGAAAGTTTAAAACAGGATACTTTAGAACATTTTAATATTAAGAGGGATATTGAAGTAATTCCTAATTTTATCTGTTTAGATCATTACAATTCAAACGGGAGTATTAGTGAATTAAAACAATCTCTCGCTCCAAATAATGAAAGTCTATTGGTTCATGTGTCTAACTTTAGAAAAGTAAAAAGAACCGAAGATGTTATTAAAATTTTTGATCTTGTAAGGAAACAAATTCCTGCAAAATTATTAATGGTTGGAGATGGACCTGAACGACATCATTTAGAGGAGCTCTGTAGAGAATTAGACACTTGCCATTTGGTTAAGTTTTTAGGAAAAGTAAAAGATACCGAGCGTATTTTAGCTGCTTCAGATTTATTTATTTTACCTTCAGAATCTGAAAGTTTTGGATTAGCTGCATTGGAAGCGATGGCGGCAAAAACACCAGTTATTTCAACCAATACTGGAGGTATCCCTGAAGTAAATAAAAATGGTATTTCTGGTTATTTAAGTAATGTAGGAGACGTTAATTCAATGGCTCAAAATGCATTGAAAATTCTTTCGGATGATGCTACTTTAGAGAAATTTAAAAAAGGAGCTTACCAACAAGCTAAAAAGTTTGACATCAATAATATTCTACCTTTATACGAAAAACTATACGAACGTATAATTAGTTAAAATTCTAAAAAAGATATTTCTGTAGCATCTAAATCTATTCGTTTTAAAAATCTTTTCAAAATCTCAACATCATTATTGGTATAAAACCTGTTTGCATTAGATGCTGTGTTTTGATTTAATAAGTTATCTTTTTCTAATAAATTTTGAATTTGTTTTGCTACAGCTTCGCCAGAATCAATAATTGATATCTCTTCTGAAATTAGTTCTCTTATCATTGGAATTAAAAAAGGATAATGAGTGCATCCTAAAACAATACTGTCTACTCCTTGATTAACCATTGGAAGAATGTATTTCTCTAATAATGGTATCGTCTCTTCTAATTCCCCTTTTTCAATTAATCTCACCAAGTTTGTTCCTTCTACCTCAATAATTTCTAGCTCATCTCTAAATTGATATGAGGTAGATAAAAACAGATCACTGCTCAGTGTTCCTTTAGTTGCTAAAACACCTATTTTTCCAGTTATTGTTTGCAATGCAGCTGGCTTAATTGCTGGCTCTATCCCTACAAAAGGAACATCGTACCTCTCGCGTAAAACATTAATAGCATTTGTTGTTGCTGTATTACATGCAACAACAATTACTTTACACCCTAGCTCTAATAGTAACTCAGTATTTTTAATACTAAACGTTATAATTTCTTCTTTACTCTTTTCTCCATAAGGAGCATTTTTACTGTCTGCTAAATAAACAAGAGACTCATTAGGGAGTACGTCCATAATCTCTTTACATATTGACAACCCTCCTAACCCAGAATCAAAAATTCCGATTGGTAATTCACTACTATTTTCAATTTTACTTTTCAAAAAAATGGGTATAAAAAAGCTCCTAAGGTTTAAACCTTAGGAGCTTTAAAGTTAAAATAAATATCTTTATTCAATACCTAATTTCTTTTTCACTTTATCTAAAATATTATCTCCATCAATAGAGTAAAGAACAACTCCACCAACACTAGAATCTAAAATCAACGTATAGTTATTTTCCTTAGCTACATCATCAATTGCTTTCTTAGCTTTATCAATAATTGGTTGAAACAACTCTTGCTCTTTTTTCTGTAAATCAGCTTCTGCAGTCTGTTGAAATTCAGTTATTCTTTTTTCTAAATCAGTAATTTCTCTAATCTTTGTTTCTTTAATGATATCAGTCAGTCCTTCTTGTATGCTCTGAAACTCTCCAACTTTAGTTTCATACTCTTTTCTCATCGCATCCAATGTAACTTTAAGCTGATTTGCATAAGATTCTATTTCTTTCTGCACTTCAGTTCTTTCTGGCATAGCCGTTAATAACTCATTAGAATTTATAAGTCCAATCTTTACTCCTTTTTGAGCCATTGCAGTAGTTGATAAAGCAACCACGAGCATTAGTAATGTTAATTTTAATGTTTTCATTTTTTTTTATTTAATTGCCAAATATATATTATTCTTTTGTTTCACCCGGTTTATATCCCATCTTTTTTAGTACATCATCACTTATATTGTACTTTGGATTTGTAAAAAGCATTGTTAACCCACTTGATTTATCAAATACAACTCCTAACTTTTTATAATTTGCTATTTCACTAATAGCCTTATAAACCTTATCTTGTATGGGCTTTACTAATTCTTTTCTTTTCTGAAAAAGCTCTCCATCAACACCAAATTTTTGTTTTTGATACTCCTTTGCAGCCTTTTCTT
Organism: Flavobacteriales bacterium; assembly: GCA_016763135.1. Classification (GTDB taxonomy): domain Bacteria; phylum Bacteroidota; class Bacteroidia; order Flavobacteriales_E; family Vicingaceae. The sequence continues at coordinate 1,122 of JAESUI010000373.1, read as the reverse complement.
TTTTAATGATCTCATCTTCTCTCTTCACTTTCATATCTTCAGTAAGCAATATTTGCTCAGCCTGATAGTTTTTGTACATTTTATCTATTTCAGAATACCTTCTTTCAAGTTGTTTTTGCCATTCGATAGAAAGCTTATCTAACTCTTCTTGAGCATCTTTATAATCAGGTATATTTTCTAGTATATATTCCGTGTCAACATATGCAAAATTTTGACTGTAAGCCATTGATGTTGTTAAAAAAGTAAAACAACTACTGCTATTTTTTTTAGATTTTTCATTTGTTTAAACATAATATTTTCCTCCTTAATTTAAAGTACTGAATAACACAGCGAATTTAACAAAATTACCATCCACCTATGTTTCCTCCAATACTAAAATGTATCTCTGTATTACTATTAGGGTCTGTCCTTCCAGGAATATCATCAAAACGATACCCCCAATCTAACCCTAGCAATCCAAACATTGGCATAAAAATTCTTATTCCCACACCAGCAGATTTGTAAACTTCAAATGGGTTTACTTCATCAAAGCTATCCCATGAGTTCCCTGCTTCTCCAAATACCAAGCCATAAATTGTTGCACTTGGATTTAATGAGAAAGGATATCTCAATTCTGCTGTATATTTTGTAACAAATGTTGCTCCAGCGGTTGGTGATAAATCTCCAGCCCCATACCCCCTAAGAGCAATAACTTCTCGAGCGACAAATTGGTTAAATCCTGTTAACCCGTCACCACCTACATAAAATCTCTCAAAAGGAGAGGTTCCTAAATCTTTATTAAATGAACCTAAATAACCAAACCCAGCTTTTGTATTTAACACAAATGATCTTTTACTATGAGTTAACTGAGAAAACCAAGATGTTTGAAATTTCCACTTATGATACTCAACATATAAGTTCTTTTCTTGAACTGTCATAGCACTATAATCTGTGTCTGTAGGTCTAAACCATGAATAAGGTAGTGTGTGTTTTAATGTTAACGTTGTTGTTGCTCCTGTAGTTGGGTATATTGGACTTGGTCCTGCTGAATTTCTAGAAAGGACATGTTTGAAGCTTAAATTATTAGCAAATCCATTTGAAAACCATCCAACACTGTGTAATTTTTTATTACATAATATTGAT
>JAESUI010000372.1 GCA_016763135.1 Flavobacteriales bacterium | reverse complement strand
TTGATTAACTAAATCGTATTGAATTATTGAACTATTAATTTTTGAACTTTAATGTTGTTATCAGCATTAAACTCTACGAAATAAATTCCAGAAGATAATTTTCTTTCTTCATCTATTTTCAACGTGTATTTTCCAGCATTAAACGACTGACCATTGATAACATTTGTCACTACTTGTCCTACTGCATTTCTTACTTTAATACTAAGGCTGTTAATATCCTTCGTTAAATTGAAAGAAATTTGAGCACTTGAATTAGTTGGGTTAGGATACATATTAAAACTTGCAACACTACTAAAGTCTTCTATTCCGACTGTTCCTCCAATATTAACATCATCAATATAAATATCATTCCCTCCTCCAGAAGTAAATGCAAATTTAAACCTCACGTTAGTAGAAGTTCCTATTGAAGTTAAACTCACAGATCTTTGAACCCATTCTGAAGATGTTGGTACAAAAACATTAGAATGGTTTGGAGCAGTAGCTAAATTTCCAGCTGTTAATGGAAGTTTCAAAAACCAGGTTCCTCCACAATCAGTAGAATAATAAACTAATAGCTTATCAGAATCTCCGCTTGTCTTTTTAGCAAAAGCTTGCATAAAGGTCATCGTTTTCGTTGTTGTTGTAGAAATATCAAACGAAGGGCTAATCAACTCATCTAATTCATTATCGTTACTAGTAAAATAATTTCGAACCCTCACTGATCTTGCTCCTGTAGTAGCCGCGGACGAATTACTAGACCATGTCTGTCCTCCATCATTATTTACCCACCAATCATTATTGAACTGAGTCGTATTTTCAAAACCATCTACAATAGGTCCAATATAATCAGCAACCATAGTACTTACTGTGATAATACTACTTTTAGTAAGGTTACCACTCCCTGCAGAAGTTGATGGTTGATGTGTCACACTATACACACCTGCTGTATTATAAGTAATTGTTGGATTAGAAGACCCCGATGTACTAGGTGTTCCACCTGTAAAAATCCAATTCCATCCCGTTGGCACGGCATTATATGAATCATCTGTAAATGTTACTGATGCACCTTCACATACATACTCTTTATTATAAGAAAAGTCTGCAATTGGTGCACACGTAACTGCTCCATAAGGATTCTTTGTCCCTGTAGCAATTAAATTGGCATTGGACCATAAGTTGTTTCTAGCTCCATTACTTGAATTTAAAGCAGACCACATTTGATTTTTTTGTCCTTCGGTAAACATTCTAGTACATGTTGCATAATCCATATAATTTTGAACATTATCTAAACTACTACATGTTACAGATGAAGTATTACAAGTTCCCGAATTTCCGATAGTAGTTGGAGTATCTCCTATTCCATCATCTAAACCACAGTTACTAGCTATTCCAGGAGTATTTGAACTTCCCCAAGTATGCGGTAAAGCTAAGAAATGACCTACTTCATGAGTTATTGAATTAGTTAATTGAGCAGAACGAATAACAATTCCTTCCTGACTTTGAGAAGGAGCCCATCCTGGATAATAAGACCAGCCTCCAGAACCACTTGCCATAGTTTGACCAACCCAAATATTTAAATATTTGGTAGTATTCCAATTAACCAAACTTTTTGCATTTTCTGTCATTGCATAAGTCTGAGTAGAAACTGTTCTGGTTATACCTTCTGTACAATTTCCATTAGGATCAATATGAGCTAATCTAAATTGAATTTCAATATCTGCTGCAATCCCTATAAAAGAAGCAACCACCTGACTTAAGTCTGAGTTTAATTTCTGAAAATCTTCATTAAGATTAGCTATAGAAGCCTCAATGGTAGCTTTAGATACATTTTCGGGACCATTATTATGAATTATATGATACACAACAGGAATGGTATAACTAATTGCCCCTCCTTTGTTAGCTATATGGTTCTTCCAATACTCTTTAGCTTGTTTTTCTTGCTCTTCCTTTAAACTCTGTAAAAATGGATTTTGAGCTAATCGTTGGTTATTGATTACAGCAGTTCCACAATTTATTCTATCAGGCTCACTTAAATCAACTTGCGAATAAGCATTTAACGATAATGCTGAAATTATAGTAGCTGATAATATTAGCTTTAATCTTTTCATAAAAATAATGTTTGTTTAGTTTTTTTAATGCATTTCAAATTTAACTAAAAATAACTTAAATCTAATATCCATTCCATAAACGGTTATAGAATAATACAATTCGTGAAAATAAGTTGTAAAAAAAATCCTCAAGAGTAACCTTGAGGATTTTTTCATTTATTAACTAAATATGATATTATTGAACTATTAATTTTTGAATTTTAATGTTATTGTCAGCATTAAATTCAATAAAATAAACTCCAGGAGATAATTTTCTTCCTTCATCTATTTTCAATGTGTATTTACCAGCTACAAAAGATTTTCCATTAATAACACTTGTTACTTCTTGTCCAATTGCATTTCTAACTTTAATGCTAAGGTTATTTATTCCTTTGGTTAGATTAAAAGAAATCTGAGCTCCAGCGTTTGTTGGATTGGGATAAACATTAAAACTTCCAATATTACCATAATCAGCTATTCCAACCAATCCTCCAATATTGATATCATCTAAGTATATATTGTTTCCTCCACCAGATTCAAATTGAAATTTAAACCTAACATTAGTTGATGATCCAATAGAAGTAAAATCCATCGTTTTTTCAACCCATTCAGAAGCCGTTGGCACAAATGAATTAGAATGGTCTGGTGCTGTCACTAAATTACCATTAGTTATTGGTAATTTCAACAACCATGTTGCGCCACAATTAATAGAGTAATAGCACATTAATCTATCAGTATTACCTGAAACTCTATTAGCAAAAGCTATTTTAAATTTAACTGCCTTATTTGAAGATGTAGATAAATCATATGACGGACTAACAATGTAATCAACATCTGTAGCACTTGAAGACGTACTATAATTATCTATCATAATTGAACGTGTCCCTGTAGCGGATGCAGTTGTTGTATTTTCCCAATCATAAACATCTGACCCTGAATTAATTATCCAGTCACCATTGAATTGAGTAGTGTTTTCAAAACCATCAGTTATTGGGCCAACATAATCTGCAGTTATAGAACTTACTGTTATTATACTTGTTTTCGTACTAATACCACTTCCAGCTGTTGTAAATGGCTGGTGAGTTACACTATAAACTCCTGCAGTGTTATAAGTAATTGTTGGGTTTACAACTGATGAAACAGAAGGTGTTCCTCCATTAAATGTCCAGTTCCAACCTGTAGGAGTAGCATTATATGAATCATCTGTAAATGTTACTGTCGATCCTTCACAAATAAATTCCTTATCATAAGAAAACTCTGCTATTGGTGTGCATATAACCGTTCCATAAGGATTTGCTGTTCCTGTAAAAGCTAAATTACCAGCTGTTGTAAGTTGATTTAACCCCGTATTTGTACTTGTAGAATTTAAATATGTATACATCCGTGATTTCTGATCAAGACTAAACATATTTTGACAAGCATCATAACTCATAAAATTTTCTATTAGATCTTCCATATCATTACCTCCCCATGGATCTGGCCCATTAGCATCAGTATTACATGTATTTTGATTTGTATTACAACCTTGAGTAGATATATCAACTGGTGGAGTATCACAACAACGGTCTCCTGAAGTTGAACAACTTCCTCCACAACCACCTTGAAAAGTATGGTACAATCCAAAACAATGGCCAACTTCATGTGATAATGTTCTATCTGATCTGCTAACATAGCTATATCTCATTACAACACCATATGTGTTATTAATACCACTTGTAGGAAACTGAGCATAGCCTAAAATAATAGATGGAGGATTGTCTCCATCCATTGAAATTACCGTCCAAATATTAAAGTATTTCTTACTATCCCAATAACTAACTGATTTTACAGCATCATCAGCATTTTCTGCTAATGGTGATTCTATTCTTACAATTCCTTCTGTACAATCCCCATTTGGGTCTAAATGAGCTAATCTAAATTCCACTTGAATATCTACTGCATAAGGTGCAAATTGTATTCTTG
>JAESUI010000371.1 GCA_016763135.1 Flavobacteriales bacterium | reverse complement strand
CGTTACTGGACATCCATCAGAATCTCCATCAGAATTTCTTGGTGACCAATCTTTTAACAAGCCAAATTCTCCTTTATGAAAAGTATACCTAACATTTGTAACTTCCATACACGGAGAAAAATGTTTTTCTTGTATTGCCGTAGCATATACAATTGGCTTAAATGTAGACCCTACTTGTCTTTTACTAGTTACGTGATCGTAAGCAAAATTTTGGAAATTAACTCCTCCAACCCATGCTTTAATATAACCAGTATGGGGATCAACAGACATTAACCCAGTATGTAAAAATGTTTTGTAATATTTTAATGAATCATTTGGTGTTAATGTGGTATCAATACTTCCTTGGTGAGAAAATACTTGCATTTTAAGTTTAGTATCAAAAATAATATCTACTGAATCTGTTTTTGTTGCCCATCTTTTATATTGACAATCTTCTGCTTGGCATTGATAAAACTTCCCTTCCTTTTTAACATTCTTTCCTCTTCTCCCACAATTTTCACATTCTTTCCCAGTCAAAATTCTATAACGTGGTGTTTTTTCTTTTGATGATGTCATCAGAGTCACATATTGTTTTTCACTTATTCCTTTATACCCACCATCATAAGGGTATCTTTTTGTTCTAATTTTTGTTAGCCGCTGACTAAAAATTTTCTGTAAATTATCTGCAATGTATTCTTTAACAGCCCACTCAGCATGCTCTTGCATCCGAGAATTTAGTGTAGTATAAATTTTTAACCCATCTCTGTAAATATTATATGGTTCTCCATCAGAATTAGTATAAAGATACTTCCCATCAACATCTTTTTCTTTAAGCATTTTTTGCAATTTTAATCGCAAGGTTTCTCTAAAATATGGTGCAATCCCTTCCTGATGGTCAACTACTTTGTAATCTAATTTTAACGGTAATATCCGTAAAGAATCATAAGCTTCCTGTGTAATGATTCCGCTTCTTTTCATTTGAGAAAAAACAACCTCCCTTCTTTTTAACGCATTTTCTGGAAATCTTTTAGGATTAAATAAAGATGGATTTTTTGCCATTCCTACTAAAATAGCTGCTTCCTCAAGGTTTAAATCAATAGGTTCTTTATTAAAATAGACATTACACGCAGATTTTATTCCCACCGCATTGTATATGAAATCAAATTTATTATAATACATAATAATAATTTCGTTTTTCGTGTAACGTCTTTCTAGTTCTACTGCTATAATTTGTTCTTGTAATTTTTGCTTAATTCTTTCTACAAAAGTTTTGGCAGGTTCATTAAACATCATCTTTGCTAACTGTTGTGTAAGTGTACTAGCTCCTCCTGCTTTTCCCATATAAGCAACAGCTCGAACCAACCCTCTAAAATCAATGCCAGAATGTTCTCTAAACCTTTCATCTTCAGTAGCAATTAATGCATCAACTAAAAATGGAGATAAATCTTCATACTTAACATTAGTCCTATTTTGAAGAAAATATTTACCAATCACTTTCCCATCAGAGGTGATAATTTCTGACGCTAAATTACTTTTCGGATTTTCTAATTCCTCTAAAGAGGGTAGTGGTTCGAAACCTAAAGAGCCAGTCTTAGCTCCCCACATCATCATGCACAATAATAAAAAAGGTAAAAGCACAATACACCAAAAAATGATGAATCGTTTTTTCTTGTTGGTTTCTTTTCGTTGCTTTCCCACTTTTTTATTTTGCTGTTTCAACTCTTAATCCAATATCGGTAATTCCTTTTAGTCCGCCTTCAACTCGCATTGCTTGTTCAAAAGAAACAGTATAATTCCCTTTTTGAGCAAATTTAAACCCTCCTACGTATGGAATTCTTAAATCCCATAAATCACCAATTCCATTCCCTAACCATTTACCTCTATTATCTGCTAAGATACAATTTACAGTATCTTGAAGCAAACCTCCATTTGGCCCTTGCATTGTAACAAAAAGATATAAGTAACTGTAAGGGTAATTCCCAGTGTTACGAACATTAATATATAAATTATGGGCTACTGTGGTATCTTTTGCTTCAAACTCAAAGCTTGCAATATTTTCCTTTTCCCAAACTGCATTTTCAACCTCAATGTATTTTTCAAAAACTTTATTCGAATCACAAGAAAACAATACAATAAGCATAATAAATGCTACAGATATTTTGTAAAAACTAGCCATTTTTCTGTTGCTGATTTTTATTCTTGTTTCTTTGTTTATGATGCTTTTTACGTTTTTGATGTTTACCTTTTTTATGTTTTGGCTTATCAAAACGTGTTAAACTATCTTGCCCAACAACATTTGCATAATCTGGTTCTTTTACAACTTCTTTTATTTCTACAAAATCCATTAAGTCACTAGGTGTTTCATCCTTCTTATTCATCTCAATAATCTCATTAACTCTATTGAGTTTTAGTTCAATAAACTTTAATGGTTCATCTTGGTAAGAATACCACATTACATTTTTGAAAATATCCATTTTTCGATAAAATGCATTTCCTTTTTTTGTTTTTAGCTTAAGATTCGTATTAGGAAAACCTTTTAACGCATCCACATAAGTGTCTAATTCATAATTCAAACAACACTTTAATTTTCCACATTGTCCAGCTAATTTTTCGGGATTTAAAGAAAGCTGTTGGTATCTTGCTGCAGAGGTAGAAACGGATCTAAAATCAGTTAGCCAAGTAGAACAACACAACTCTCTTCCGCACGACCCAATCCCTCCTAACCTACTAGCCTCTTGGCGAACACCAATTTGTTTCATTTCAATTCTAATCTTAAACTCACCAGCCATCATTTTAATGAGTTCTCTGAAATCAACTCGTCCTTCTGCTGTATAATAAAATATCGCCTTAGATCTATCTCCTTGATATTCTACATCGCTAATTTTCATTTGCAAGCCTAGTTTAATAGCCAACGTTCTTGCTTTATACATGGTGTCAACTTCTAATTTTTGAGCTTCCATCCATTTGTCAATGTCTGTTTTTTTAGCTTGGCGATAAATCTTTTTGATTTCTTCAGAATCGAAAGCAACTTTGTGCTTGAGCATTTGTTTTTTAACCAATTCTCCTGTTAAAGAAACAGTTCCAATATCATGCCCTGGAGAAGATTCAACAGCAACAACATCTCCAACATTTAATGTTAGCTCCTCTCCATTTCTAAAGTATTCTTTTCGACTATTTTTAAAACGAATTTCTACACAATCAAACATTTTCTGACCATGAGGTAACTCAATGTCATTTAACCAATCAAAAACATTTAATTTGTTACAACTGCCCGTTTTGCTTTTACATCCTTTTGCTGATGTGCCACACCCTCTTGCAGAACTGCATCCACTACATCCCATTTAATAATATATATATTGTCAGTTTCTATCAATAAAAGATTCTAAAAATTGTCTGTATTAATTATACATCTCTTCTTAATTAGAGAAATATTAATGTTAATTTTTAGGATTCCCCTTGAAAAACCTCGAATTGTTAAACTTATTGTTTCTTAGCTAACAAATATACTATTTCTATGTAGGAAATTTTGACTGATGAATAAGGAATTTTAATAAAAATTATTCAACCCCAATTGGCGCTTCAACACGAAGCAATTTCGTCAGTTTTAGGGAAACATCTAAAAACAAAATTTTTGGATTGGCATTTCTTTCAACATGATAAGATGCTTCATTAAACAATTCAATAATCTCTATACAATTTGCGCCATGAATGTAAGGAGCAAAATTGGATAAAAATTTGGCTTCATTGTCAGCTATTCTTTCCATTCCATTGTCACCATAATTTTTAATTAAACTCTCTCTAAAAAGGTGCAACCCATATTTTAGAAACTGCTTTTGTTTTTCTCTTCCAAAAGAAATTTTAGCAATTTCTTCCGACCAAGTAATTAAACCTGGAACATTTCCTTTAAAAGCCGACCTCATCCAAACTTTGAACAACTCATGAAATTCTTCTTCTAATTCTGAATGTTCAATTAATTTTTGTGCATTAATTAAATTTCCATCTGATTGATGTGCAATTTTATGAGCAGCAGAACTTTCTAATCTGTATCTTTTTATCAATTCATTTTGTAAAACTTCCTCTTTGATTCTACCAACTTTTACCAATTGTGTTCTCGATAAAATAGTGGAAATTATTTGTTCTGAATCTTGAGCAACTAAAATAAAAAGTGTTTTACTCGGTGGTTCTTCTATAATTTTCAACAACTTATTTCCAGAAGCAATATTAAATCGTTCTGGATACCAAATGATCATTGTTTTATATTCCGATTCGTAAGTTTTTAAGCTTAAAATCTTCAAAATGGATTCACTCTCATTTTTTGAAATCAATAACTGCTTATTCCCTGTTTCAATTTTAGATTGCCAATTAGCCAATGATAAATACGGTTCATCTAAATTTGCTTCTCGCCACTGAGTAATGTAATTAGCACTTACTGGCTTTTCTTTTACATCTGCGCTAGTTGCAACCGGAAAAACGAAATGTAAATCTGGGTGAGCCAACTTGTTAAATTTAACGCAAGAAGCACATTCTCCACAAGAATCAGTTTCAGATTTATTTTGGCAAGAAATGTATTGTGCATATGCAATTGCCATCGGTAAATTACCACAACCCTCTGGCCCTAAAAACAATTGAGCATGACTAATTCTGCCTTCGTTAACCGATTTGATTAATCGAGCTTTTACTTTTTCGTGCCCTATAATGTCTTTAAATAGCATTCCTTCCAAAAGTAATTAATATTGAGTTTCTCTACCCCATCTTAATCCAAATATTTTACCTTTATCTTTTGTAAATTTTAGAAATGGAAAGCATTGATAATTATAATTTTTCAGGCAAAAGAGCGCTAATTAGAGTAGATTTTAATGTGCCGTTAGATACTGATTTAAACGTTACTGACAATACAAGAATTAAGGCGGCTATTCCAACAATAAAAAAAGTACTTTCTCATGGAGGGTCAGTTGTTTTAATGTCGCACCTTGGCAGACCAAAAAATGGCCCTGAAACTAAATTTTCATTATCAAATATAGTTGATGAAGTTTCCGATTTAGTTGGAATTAACGTGAAGTTTGCTACAGACTGTATTGGAAATGATATTCAAAAAATGGTACAAAATTTACAAGCTGGAGAAATTTTATTGTTAGAAAACTTACGTTTTCATAGAGAAGAGAAAAAAGGTGATGATAACTTTGCCAAACAACTTTCAGAACTAGGGGATGTTTATATCAATGATGCTTTTGGAACTGCTCACAGAGCGCACGCTTCAACAACTGTAATTGCTCAGTTTTTTCCAAACGATAAAATGTTTGGCTACTTAATAGAAAAAGAAATAGCAAGTGTTTCTAAAATTATGGCTAACAGTAAAAAGCCTGTTACCGCAATAATTGGAGGAGCTAAAATTTCTAGTAAAATTATAATTATCGAAAACCTTTTAGATAAAGTTGACAACATCATTATTGGTGGAGGGATGGCATACACTTTTGCTAAAGCACAAGGTGGGTCTGTTGGAAATTCTTTAATTGAAGAAGATTTTATTGAAACTGCTGCTATAATTTTAAAAAAAGCCCAAACAAAAGGAGTTCAAATACTTATTCCAACTGACAGCGTTGCTGCTGATAATTTTAGTAACGAAGCAAAGACATTAACTTGCTCAACTAATAACATTCCAGATGGTTATATGGGATTAGATATAGGAGAAAAAGCCATTGCCGAAAATGTAGCTTGTATTTTAAATTCTAAAACCATTTTATGGAATGGACCAATGGGTGTTTTTGAAATGAGTAAATTCCAAAAAGGAACTGAAGAAATTGCAAGGGCAGTTGCTACAGCAACTTCAAATGGCGCTTTTTCTTTAGTTGGTGGAGGGGATTCTGTTGCTGCAATTAATAAATTTAATTTAGCTAATGAAGTTAGCCATGTTAGTACTGGTGGTGGTGCTATGTTAGAATATTTAGAGGGAAAAGAATTGCCAGGGATTCAAGCCATTCAGGGTTGAGTTATTAAAAATATCGCGACCCCTCACGGGACTTATTTCAAACCATTTGTAGAAAGTAAACACTTAAATTTAATACTATTCAAGAAGATTTTTCACAAAAGCGATTGGGAGGGAAAACAACGATTACTTGGTTTGATGCTCCCTAAAAACCTTGTTTTTTTTAAGAATAACAAGATTCAAACCACTAAATCAAACACTGTGCCAGAGCATATCATATTGATTTATAACGAGATGCAAGAAAATAAAAAAGCAAGCTTTATATTTTAAAGCTTGCTTCGTTTCACTTTCTTAGTGATTTATCGTGACCCCGGAGGGATTCGAACCCCCAACCAGCAGAGCCGAAATCTGCCATTCTATCCAGTTGAACTACGGAGCCATTAATTTTTCGCAAATATAACCTATTTTTGCACAATATTATTCTACTGTATTAGTTATAGACATGCACAATTTTATGCTAAAAAAACTATTATTCATACTACTATTATCTCAAGGAAGTGTAACTCTTGCTCAAGATATTCCTATTGGAGATTGGCGAGACCATCTTCCTTATTCAGATGCTGTTTCAATAAGTTTTGGAGATAATATAATCTATTGTGCTACCAATTCCGCTGTTTTCACATATGATCAATCTGATATGACCATTGATAGATTAAATCTGGTGAATGGGTTATCAGACATTGGGCTTAGTAAAATTAACTTCAATAATTATAACAAAAGTATAGTAATAGGCTATAAGAATGGGAACTTAGATGTTATTGATAAAAATAAAACGATAACAAATCTTTCGTTTATTAAAAACAGCAATGTAGTTGGTAGTAAATCTATCAATCATATCTATTTTCAAGGCAAACTAGCCTATCTTTCTACTGGTTTTGGGATAGTAATTTTAGATACTGATAAATTAGAAATTGTAGACACTTATCTTTTCGGACCTTTAGGAGGTTTTATGTTAACAAATGCTGTTACAATAGATAGTCTTAATATTTATGCTGCTACAGATCAAGGAGTTTATTTTGCGAATAAAAATAGTGCAAATTTAACTGACTTTAATGAATGGTCCTTACTAACCGACTTAGGAACAGCGAAGTATAGTAATATAGTCACTTACTCTGGACGAGTTTTTACATCGCTAGAAAGTGCCGCGTGGAATGGTGATAGTTTGTATTTTAATGATGGGGGTGTTTGGCAAAAATTTATCGCTTGGGGTGTAAACATCAACAGCTTAAATGTTTCTAACAATCGCTTATTAATCTCCTATAACAGTCAGGTTAATCAAATAAAACAATCTTTATCTACAGAAAGCATCATTAGCAACCATAAATCTCTTTTCCCTTTAAGCCCAGTAGAGGCTGTTATTGACAACGAAGGTTATATGCTAATCGCTGAAGAATCGCATGGAATAATAAGAGCTAAAAATAATTGGGATTCTGAAATTATAGTTCCTAACGGACCCTCTTCATCTAGTATTTTTAAAATGGATATTTTTCAAGATGATTTGTGGTTTGTTTCAGGAGCATATGACCCTCAGACTTATGGTCCGAATAGCATTAGTAAAAATTTAATCAACTATAGAATTGAAGGGTCATGGAATACTGTTGCTGAACAAATCAACAACATCAGTGGTAATGTTGCTACAGATGCTGTCTCTGTAATTATTAATCCAAGAGATCAAACACAAGTTTTTTTTGGAACGTGGGACAATGGGTTGTTTGCCTCATATGATTCCAAGCGCCCAGTCTTGCCTTGGGTTTCTGCAATTATTGAAAGAAGAATTATCGACTATATTCGGAAGGTTACAGTTCGAAATGCTAAAGAAACACTTACTTCGGACGGCGATGTAACAAATTTCGAAGCTGATACGAAGATAATAAAAGAAGAGTTCGAATTTTTGAGTCAACTT
>JAESUI010000370.1 GCA_016763135.1 Flavobacteriales bacterium | reverse complement strand
TGAGTTTTTCTTTTTGACCTTTTAGAAGCAAGGATATTTATCTCTATATAGATTCTAAGTTTTGGAAGAAGATTATTCGCCTGTTCCAAGTTCAAGATTTCGTTTTAGAGGATTTACAAATAAAAGCCCAATAAAAATTGGGCTTTTATTTGCGGAGAGAGAGGGATTCGAACCCCCGGTACCTTGCGGTACAGTAGTTTTCAAGACTACCGCAATCGACCACTCTGCCACATCTCCGCTGCAAAAGTAACAATCAAATTTAAATATGGAATGTTTTTTGCTCTTTTTTGAAAAAAATTTATCAAAGCAAAAAATAACAACCAATTCATACAATAAAGAATACCGTTTATCAATTATATAATACAATCTAAAAGATAAATAGTAATTTTACATTTATTAGACTTATAATGAAGAAATACATTACCTCAATACTTTTAATCTTCCTTATTTCTGCAAATGCTTTTGCAGGGAACTTAAAAGCATACTTTACTTACTGCACCTTTAACTCACCTAACAACGGGCCTTATATAGAAACATACTTATCTGTTGTTGGAGAATCCTCTGTCTATGTGAAGAATAATAACAATACTTTTCAAAGCAAAATTGAAATTACATTGATTTTTAAACAAGGTGATGAAATTAAAAAGTTTAAAAAATACAACTTACTTAGCCCAGAAATCACTGATTCACTTTCTGAGAAAGTAAACTTCATGGATCAACAGAGAATTTCTTTACCAAATGGAAAGTATGAATTTGAAATTTCTATTAAAGATTTAAATTCTACAGAGCTTGCATTTAAATCAACTCAAATTTTAACTGTAGATTATCCGGAAAATGAAATTAGTATTTCTGACATAGAACTTATTGAATCTTTAAAAAAGACAAAAACTAAGAGTATCATAACAAAAAGTGGCTATGATATATTCCCATATACCTCTGATTTCTATCCCGAATCCTTTGAGAAAATTGCTTTTTATTCTGAACTATACAATGTAGATAAAGTATTGGGAGATAATGAGAGCTTCTTAATCTCTTATTACATTGAAACCTATGAAACTAATAAGGTTGCTGGTAATTATAAAAGTTTTGTAAGAGAAACTGCTAAGCCTGTAAATATTATTTTAAAATCTTTTAATATTGAAAAATTGCCTTCTGGAAATTATAATTTGGTGATTGAAGCAAGAAATAAAAGCAATGATTTATTGGTTAAAAAGAAAGTTTTCTTTCAGCGAAGTAATCCGAAATCTACACCACTTTTAATTTCTGATGATTATTTAAATTCTTTTGTTGCAGGAATGAATAAAGAGCAGTTGGATGATTATATAAAAAGTATTGAGCCTATATCTAGTAACATTGAAATCAGTTTTGCTCAAAACCAATTAAAAGGAAAAGACGAAGAATTAATGCGACAGTATTTTTATAACTTCTGGATAACAAGAAATGAACTTGATCCAGAAACAGAATGGAAAAACTACGCCAAACGTGTGGAAACAACTATGAAGTTATTCTCTACTGGAATTAAGAAAGGCTATACAACAGACAGGGGTCGTGTCTATTTAAAATATGGAATACCAAATACAAGGTCTGAAGTGAAAAGTGAACCAAGTTCTTATCCTTATGAAATATGGCACTATTACAAAATAGAAAATTTTAGTAATAAGAAATTTGTTTTTTACAGCCCTGATATAATTACAAACGACTACCCTTTATTACATTCTAATATGCCTGGTTACATTAACAATTCTCAATGGCAGGTTCAACTACATAAAAGAACCAATCAACCTATAGATATGGACACTGAGAACAATAGTGACCATTATGGTGGCCGTGCAAACGATTATTTCAACAACCCAAGATAATTAATGTTTTGAGCAAAAAAGTAGCTGTTGTTATTCTAAATTGGAACGGTAAATCATTCCTAGAACAATTTTTACCTTCTGTAACTGGTTACACTAAAAATGCTCGAATAATTATTGCAGACAATAACTCTTCTGATAATTCCATTTCTTTTTTACAAACCAATTATCCTGAAATTGAAATTATAAAATTGGATGAAAATTACGGTTTTGCTGGTGGTTATAATAAAGCATTAAAACAAGTAGATTCAGAATATTATGTTTTATTAAATTCTGATGTTGAAGTAACCAAGAACTGGCTAACACCAATGACGGAACTATTAGACAGTAATCTCGATATAGTTGCTTGTCAGCCAAAAATAAAAGACTTCAATAATAAAACACATTTTGAATATGCAGGTGCAAGTGGTGGTTTCATTGATAAATATGGTTATCCTTTTTGTAGAGGTAGAATTTTTGAAACATTAGAAGAAGACAATGGACAATACAATGATATAACCGAGATATTTTGGGCTTCTGGTGCTTGTTTATTTATTCGAGCAAAGCAATACCACGAAATTGGTGGTTTAGATGAGTTCTTTTTTGCTCATATGGAAGAAATTGATTTATGCTGGCGATTAAAAAACCAAGGGCATAAAATAATGGTTTGTCCTTCTTCTACAGTATACCATGTTGGTGGCGGCACGTTAAATAAAGTAAAACCACAAAAAACATTCTTGAATTTTAGAAATAGCCTACTGACTCTCCATAAAAACCTCCCTAAAAAAGGTCGATTTAGTATTATATTTACTCGCCTCTGTTTAGATGGAATTGCTGGAGTTAAATTTTTAGTGTCTGGAAAACCAAATCATACTTGGGCAATAGTTCGTGCTCATTTTTCTTTTTATGGGGCTATCTCACAAAATAAAACAAAGAGAAGATCTCCTAAGACCACTGATCTATCAGGAGTGATTAACAAAAGTATAGTGAAAGCATATTTTATAGGAAAATGTAAAACATTTAACTCTTTTATAAAATAATTATCCATATCCTTGTAATAATTACAAGAAAGTGTAAATTAGCCACCAAATAAAATTTTGATATAGATGGGAAGACCAGCAACAAAACCAACAAAACTTAAAGACGGATTTTACTTAGAAATAAGAAATAAAGGAAGTAAATCTGGAATAAAGATAATGAGAGAGACTGAAAAAGCTATGTTAATTGCTGTTAAGGAATACGACAAAGTTAAAGATGTAGTTGTTTTAGGTGAGATTGTAAACGGCAAACCTTTATCAAAAGCAAAGAAAAAAAAGGAATAATCCTTATTTCTCTATCTCTGCAAGCTTAATCATTATTTTCTCCATTTTCTTTTTCATTTGATATGGAGTGCAGTTAAAATTGTTTACAATTAAGGCAAAAGCTATGTTCCTTTTGTTTTTAGTTGTAACATAACCAGCATAACTCCTTACTCGGGTCATATAACCACTT
>JAESUI010000369.1 GCA_016763135.1 Flavobacteriales bacterium | reverse complement strand
CCTGAAGCTGTAAAAATGTTAAACACAGCATTATTAAAGCATTTTTACGAAATTACTTATTGGGCAATTCCAGAAAATTACCTCTGCCCTCCTATTCCTGGAAGAGCAGATTACATTCATCATGTAGCTCAACTATTAGGAGAAAATAATTATGGAAATATTCCAACAGGCTCTGCTATAAAATGTTTAGATGTTGGTGTTGGGGCTAATTGTATTTATCCAATTGTTGGTAATAAAGAATATGGTTGGTCTTTTATTGGTACTGATATTGATGCTATTGCATTAGATAATGGAAAGCAAATAGTTAAACAAAACCCTAGTTTAAAAGATGTTATTGAATTTAGGTTACAAGAAAACCCTAAAGATTTTTTTTATGGTGTAATTACTAAAGAAGAACAAATAGATGTTACAGTTTGTAATCCTCCATTCCATTCTTCTGCAGAAGAAGCATTTGCAAGTACACAACGAAAAATAAAGAACTTAAAAGGAAAGCGAGAAGAACAACCCGTTAAAAACTTTGGTGGAAAAAACACAGAGTTGTGGTGTGATGGCGGAGAAAATAAGTTTGTTAGAAACATGATACGTGAAAGTAAGAA
The DNA here is from genome assembly GCA_016763135.1 of Flavobacteriales bacterium. GTDB lineage: Bacteria > Bacteroidota > Bacteroidia > Flavobacteriales_E > Vicingaceae. Next base: position 4,216 of record JAESUI010000369.1, on the reverse strand, counting down.
GTTTGCTAAATCGTGTTATTGGTTTACTTCACTAGTATCAAAACAAAGTAATCTAAAAAGTGTTTATAGAGCGTTGGAAAATGAGGCTGCAGAAAAAGTAGTTACAATTCCTATGGGACAAGGGAATAAAAGTAGCAGAATAGTTGCTTGGACTTTCTTAAACGTTGAGGAACAGAAAAACTGGAGAGAATCCCACTGGAAATAAGATTCCTATTGTTTCTCTAAGTGATTTTTCATCTCTCCCATCAATTTATCTTTCAAATCAGAGAACTCTGCTTTATTCAATTGATGATCAACTTCATTAGCTACTAGCTTCAAAAACTCATTGTATAGAGCAGTACTTTGTTCTCCATTATCAAAAATAATAGCCTTAATTACATCTCTATCAGATGTTTCAATTAAATCTTTGTATTTGTAAATCTCTTCTAATTCAAAGAGGCTAGCTCTGTTATCTACTGCTTCCATAGTTGTTGTTTTTTTCACCATAAATATAAGGCTTATTTATTTCAATCTAACAAAACTCCTCCCCATTTTTTTATACTTTTAGACTTCACAAAAAAGTAAGAATTTATGAACATCAATAACTCAAATATTTTAATTACTGGCGGAAGTTCTGGAATAGGAAAAGAAACAGCTAAACAATTTATTGCTAAAGGAGCAACTGTTGTAATAACTGGTAGAAATGAAGCGAAACTCAAGCAAGTAGCAGAAGAAATTGGAGCAATACCTTTATTGTTTGATGTAAGTGATGCAGCATCTATTCCAAGTATGACAGCTAAAGCCATAGAGTTGTTGGATGGTAAATTAGATACTTTAGTTAACAATGCAGGTATTGGTGTTTTTCCTCACTTAGGAGAAATTACTATAGCAGATTTGCAAGCCGTATACAACACCAATGTATTTGGATTGGCACTACTTACTCAGGAGGTAGTTAAAACCTTTAAAGAACAGAGTTATGGCAACATTATTAATATAGGTTCTACAGCTGCTTTAAAAGGATTTGAAAGAGGAAGCATTTATGCAGCATCTAAATTTGCTGTAAGAGGAATGACACAGTGTTGGCAAGCAGAATTAAGAAAGCATAACATTCGTGTATCATTGGTTAATCCAAGTGAAGTTGCCAGCGCTTTTGCTAATGAAAACAGAGAAGAACGCCAAGAAGAGGAAAATAAACTAGGTCCAAAAGAAATTGCTGACACCATTGTTAACTTGGTAGAAATGCGCGATAAAGGTTTTGTTCCAGAAGTAACTGTTTGGGCAACTAACCCTTTTTAATTGCTACTTTTGTAACCAATGAAATTTATCTACCTATCATTATTCACTGTTCTATCATTAAGCATACTTGCTAATAGTGATTCTACAACAACAGAAAAAAGCACTCCTTTAAAAAAGGTAGAAAAAAAAGCTAAAAAAACTGGAGTACAGTTAGTAAATAGGTTTGATTTTTTTGTTGATTCTATTAATAATACGATACCAGATAGCCTTCCTTTTTACGATTGGATAACTAATGATATTCACTTCAGAAAATTTGATTTTTCTAAAGTAGAAGATACCTTAATGGTTGTACTTAATGATAGTAATGATCATTATACCCATCCTTTTAATGGTAACATTACTTCTAGTTTTGGTAAACGAAGATGGCGCTACCATTACGGAATGGACATTGATTTAACTACTGGAGATACAGTACGCAATGCTTTTAATGGCAGGGTAAGAATATCCACTTACAGTAAAACTTATGGGAATGTTATTGTTGTTCGTCATGATAATGGATTAGAAACCATTTACGGACACCTTTCTAAGCGTTTGGTGAAAATAGATTCTGTTATTAGTTCAGGAACAGTAATTGGCTTAGGAGGAAATACAGGGCATTCCTATGGGAGTCATTTACATTTTGAAATACGCTATTTTGATGAAGCATTAGACCCAAGAGACATCATCTCATTTGAGAATTTTACTACTCATTACGATACATTAGCTATTTCTCAATGTAATTTTATGTACCGCGAAGAGTTAAAATTGATGAGTGCCATTAAATATCACCGAGTAAGAAGTGGTAATACGCTCGGGCACATTGCTGTAAAATATGGTACTTCTATAACTAAGCTTTGTAGATTAAACGGTATTTCTCGAAACTCAATTCTACGCCTAGGGCAACGAATAAGAGTGCGGTAATGCCTGCCAATAAAACATACGAAACTCAAAGGCTCTTATTTAGACCTACCAACACAGAAGATGCTTCATTTATATTAGCGTTGTTAAACACACCAAAATGGTTAAAGTACATTGGTAACAGACAATTGAATACAGTAGCAGATGCTGAAGCTTACATTAAAAACAAGATGTATCCGCAGTTAGAACGATTAGGTTTTGCAAACAACACGATAATAAGGAAATCAGATAATATTAAAATAGGTACTTGCGGTTTGTATGATAGAGAAGGATTGGATGGTATAGATATCGGTTTCGCTTTTTTACCTCAATACGAAAAACAAGGTTATGCTTTTGAGGCATCAAACAAGCTAAAAGATGTTGCTATTAATGAATTTGGTATAACTAAAATTTCTGGAATTACCACCAAAGACAATACTTCCTCACACAAATTATTAGAAAAGTTAGGGTTAAAATTAATGGGTCCGATTAGCCTACCTAATGATGATGAAGAGTTATTGTTGTTTGAATTGAAAATACACTAACTCCTCTCCCGTTTAATCTTTATTTTTACTGCTTAAGAACTCCAATTATGAAAATACATTACCTCTTTATATTAGCCATCCTATTCTCATCTTGCGCTGAAGAACAACCAGAAACAACTCCAGAAAAAATTGTAGAGACTACACCTAAGCAAATAGTAAATGAAGAAATTCAAGCAATATTAGACTCGGCTAAGCTTAATGGTGCTGTTTTAATTTATGATTTAGAAGAAGACACCTATTACTCTAATTCTTATAAATGGTGTAAAGATGGCAAACTCCCTGCTTCTACTTTTAAAATTACCAATTCTATCATTGCATTAGAAGCTGGTATTATTAAAGATGATAGCACTCTTTTAAAATGGAATGGACAACAGCACAGGAATAAAAACTGGAATCAGGATCTAATTTTTAGAGATGCTTTTCATTTTTCGTGTGTGCCTTGTTACCAAGACCTTGCTAGACAAATTGGTGTAAAAAAGATGAAGGAATACTTAGAACAACTGAATTACGGAAACATGATGGTTGATTCTAGTAATCTTAATTTATTTTGGTTGATAGGAGATGCTAGGATTAACCAATTTGAGCAAATTGACTTTTTAAAACGTTTTTATCAAGCTGAATTACCTATTGCTGAAAGGACTGAAAAAATCATGAAAAGGTTAATGATTATTGATCAAAATAAAGAGTATATGATTAGTGGGAAAACAGGAATGTCATTTAGCGCAGGGATTGATAATGGTTGGTTTGTAGGTTATGTTGAAAAAAATAATAAAACATATTTCTTTGCAACCAATGTAGAACCTATTGGTGAGATCGATTTCAATACTTTTCCTAATGACCGCAAAGAGGTTACTTATAAAACCTTACAATTATTAAAGATAATAGACTAAGCTAATTTTTATAGCTACATTTATCACTCAACTAAAGAATAACAATTATTACACATGAAAAAACTAATAATACTAACCATTGCCCTACTTCCATTATTAAGTATGGGACAAGGAAAAGGATATAAAAAAATAATGAATACCGACAGTCTTGGTTATAATGAAGAGTTTTATGTGATGAAGAAAACTCCAGGTGTTAAACATGGGGAATATCAAAAGCAATCTAAAAGGAGTGGTATTGCTTTTGAAAAAGGCTTTTTCAAAAACGGAAAACGAGATGGTAAATGGACCATTAAATTACAAGGAAATTCGCGGGTTTATTCCACAGGTAAATATATTGCTGGTAAAAAAGTTGGACAATGGTCTTATTACTATGATGGTAAGGTAGATCAGATTTATGACCATACAGCCAACAAAGTAATTACTTCTAAACGCGAAGCAGGTAAACTCGATTATATAGGTGGAAAAACCCTTATTCGCGTGTTTGTAGAAGAAACGCTCGTTTACAACGAAAGCGCAAAAAAGAGAGGTATTAAAGGAAAAGTTTACATCTCTTTTGATGTCAATGAAAAAGGAGAAGTATACAATGTGATTATTATCAAAGGCGTACACGATTTATTAAATATAGAAGCT
>JAESUI010000368.1 GCA_016763135.1 Flavobacteriales bacterium | reverse complement strand
TTCCCAACAAATATCCCTTCTTCTTTTGCTAGTTTTCTTTGCCAAACTGCAGCATCTTTATCAGTAACTTTTTCAAACTTATCTCTGATATCAAAATTTACATTCTCTGGCAATATATCTTCCCCTATTCCTTCTGTGATGTATGGGTAAATTTCATTGTCATCAAATATTCCTGTTTCATGATACTTTTTAAATACAGAGCCATAAGTATCAATCCCCCATAATTTAATATTTGGGTTTTTTTCTTTTAAATATTTACCAACTCCAGAAATAGTTCCACCAGTACCAACTCCAACTATAAAATGAGTTATTTTCCCATCAGTTTGTTCCCAAATTTCAGGAGCAGTACTCAAATAATGTGCTTTCGTGTTGGATGGATTATCATACTGATATACATACCAAGAGTTAGGCGTTGTTTCTGCTAAACTTTTAGATACTGAATAATATGAGCGCGGATCATCTGGTTGAACATTAGTAGGGCAAACATGAACTTCAGCTCCCACAGCTCTTAAAATATCCATCTTTTCTTTAGACTGCTTATCACTCAGCACACAAATTAATTTGTAGCCTTTAATATTAGCAACTAATGCTAAACCCATCCCTGTATTTCCTGAAGTACCTTCAATAATTGTCCCTCCTGGTTGTAGCCTGCCATCAGCTTCTGCATCTTCGATCATCTGAACCGCCATTCTATCTTTAACTGAGTTTCCTGGATTGGTAGTTTCAATTTTTGCTAAAACTAACGCTTTAACATCTTTACAGATATGGTTTAATTTAACTAAAGGAGTGTTGCCTATAGTTTCAAGAATATCATTGTAGTAGTCCATTTTTAAAAATTTGTTGTGCAAATGTAATAATTACCTATCTATATTAATCGAAGCGAATTGCTTTTACAGGAGAAATTTTTGTAATTACATAAGAAGGTATCAGTAACATTAAAATACAAATTGCCAATGTCCCTCCATTTAACATTAAAATATTGTTGAGACTTAACTCTATTGGTACTTTAGAAACATAGTAAGACTCTTCAGGTAAAGTTAAAAAACCAAATTGCTGTTGTAGGAGACAAATAGAAACCCCTATTACATTTCCCCATATTAATCCTTTAACAATAAGGTGAGTAGCATTATACAAAAATATTTTCCGCACATTCCAATTAGGCATTCCCAATGCTTTTAATATTCCTATCATGTTTGTTCGTTCTAAAATCAAAATCAACAAGGCTGAAATAATATTAATTACCGCTACAATTATCATCAGTATGATGATCACGTTCACATTATAATCTTGCAGTTTTAACCAATTAAAAATATCGGGATTTTGCTCTTTAATAGTTGATGAATATAAATCATAACCAACATTTGCATAAACGTACTCACCTAATTCATCCAGCTCTTTATAATTATCTATCAGTACTTCAAACCCTCCAACTTGGTTTTTATTCCAACCGTTTCTTTTCTGAATATGAGCAATATCTGCAATTACATAAAGATTATCAAACTGTTCTAAGCCTGTTTGGTAAATTCCTTTTACAATAAAATCTTTTGGTCTAAGCTGTCCATTCTGCTGAATAAAATAGAGAAATATTTTATCCCCAATTGTTAATTTCATTTTAGAAGCAATGTGGTTGGAAAGCAAAATACTATTCTCAGTATTTTCATCATCAATTACAAAAGAACTTCCTTTAACAATTTTTTCATTAAAAAAAGTCCAATCAAAATCACTACCAACACCCTTTACTACAACTCCATAAATTTCTTCTTTGGTTTTTATAATTCCTGCCTTAGTCGCATATATTTGAATGTGTTTAATCCCATCAACTGTATCCAATTCTGGATAAAAATCTTGATCCTTACTTATAGGGCTTGCCTCATAAGTGTTTTGAGAATCGTAACTGGTTATTTGAATGTGACTCCCAAAGCCGATTACCTTGTTTCGTATTTCTCGCTGAAAACCAGATACTATACTAAAAGCAACAATCATTACAATTAAGCTCAAGGCAATTGCAATAATTGAAATTCTAATTATAGGTTTTGTAAATTTCTTTGATTGACTGTCTCCTCTAATTATATTTTTTGATATGAAATATTCGAGATTCAAATTATCAGTCTTTCATTTGGTTGTTGTCTAACAAAAGTAGTAATTTGTATTAGATGTCTTTAAAGCAATTAACAAATATTCTAATAATCAGTATCCTGAGCATTAGTTGTTCCGGTCAAGAACCTCAACCTGTACAATCTAAAAAAATAGAAGTCATTGCTACTAAACCATTAAAAGAACGCTCAATTGTAGTTGGAGCAGAACGTATAAACATCTATTTAAAGGAGCTTGAAGGGAAAAAAGTTGGAATAGTTGCCAACCATACTTCCATGATAAAAAACACTCATTTGGTTGATTCTTTAGTGAATTTAAATATAAATGTAGTACGCGTTTTTAGTCCTGAGCATGGTTTTAGGGGCAATGCCGATGCTGGCGAAAAAGTAAATTCTAACATTGATAAAAAAACGGGGATTTCTATCATTTCACTTTATGGTAAAAACAAAAAACCAACTCCAGAACAAATTAACGATTTAGATATTCTCATTTTTGACATACAAGATGTTGGTGCACGGTTTTACACTTACATTTCTACAATGCACTATGTAATGGAAGCTTGTGCAGAAAACAATAAGAAATTAATTATTTTAGATAGACCAAATCCAAATGGCCATTATGTTGATGGCCCTATTTTGGAAGATGCTCATAAATCTTTTGTTGGAATGCATCCTGTACCAATTGTACATGGAATGACCATTGGGGAATACGCCAAAATGATTAATGGTGAAGGTTGGTTAGATAAGAAAGTAAAATGTGACCTCACTGTTGTTAAGAGTGAAAATTATACCCACAACAAACATTATATGCTGCCTATTAAACCCTCTCCTAATTTACCAAATATGAGTTCTATTTATTTGTATCCTTCTTTATGCCTATTTGAAGGAACACCAATTAGTGTAGGAAGAGGAACTGACAAACCATTTCAGGTTTTAGGACATCCTAAAATGACATCAGACCGATATTCTTTTACTCCTAAAAGTATGGCAGGAGCAAAAAAACCAAAATTAATGGGAGAAAAATGCAATGGTTATAATTTGGCTTTTTTCGGCACAGAGTATATGAAAGGTAAAGGAACAATCAACCTATTTTGGCTCATTGAAATTTACACCAATTTTCAAGAAAAGGAAGGCTTTTTTACTGACATGTTTACCTTATTGGCTGGTACAGAAAAACTCCAACAACAAATTGAAACAGGCAAAACGGAAAAAGAAATTCATGCTTCATGGCAGGCAGGAATTACTCAATTTAAACAGACCAGGCAGCAATATTTACTCTATAAAGATTTTGAGTAATTTGGGATAAACTTATATTACGAATAAAGTGCATATTTTCTTTATTCGGTTGTTGTAGCAAATTGTCATGAGTTTCAATTATAGAATAGTAAAACCGAATGAATCTTCAAAGTATCGAGATATAAGGCTCGAGAGTCTTAGGTTATATTCAGATCGATTTTTTTCGATATTTGAAGAACAACAATTGAAACCCAAATTAAGTTTTGAATTGTTTATTGAGAAAGAATTACCTCGTAAATTTGTTTTTGGATGCTTTGATGAGGATAAGCTAATTGGAATTTGTGGGTTTTATATTCCAGAGAATTCTCGATTTGGAGAAATTATTCAAATGTATGTTAAAAAGAAATATCAAGGGAAAGGACATGGACAGGGGCTATTAGATGGTGTTATTGAAATTGCTTTCGGTATTGACACTGTGGACGAAATACAGCTAGGTGTGATAACAGATGCTTCCTCGGTAATCCAATTGTACAATAAAACTGGTTTTATTAATAATGGAGTTGATAAGATTAATGGAACAATTGAAGAGCAAAAGATGGTGTTAACTCGAAAACAATATTTTACCTATAAACATTTAAATAATTAATAAAAAACTTGCTACAACAATAGCTAAAAACCCAGTTTCGAATTCTTCAACGCTAAAATCGCCTCTTCAATTCCTTTTATGGTTAATGGAAACATTTTATTGTCCATGATGTTTTTTACCATTTCTATGGATTGAACGTAATTCCATTCTTTTTCTGGTACTGGATTTAACCATACCACATCTTTAAAATTTTTCTTTAATCGCTCCAACCAAACTTTTCCAGGCTCTTCATTGTAATGTTCTACAGCCCCTTGCTTAAACATTATCTCATAAGGCGACATAGATGCATCACCTATAATAATTACTTTATAATCTGAATTAAAAGTGTTGAACATATCTACGGTATTCACTCGTTCATCCCATCGCCTTATATTCTCTTTCCATAAAAATTCATACAAGCAATTATGAAAATAAAAGAACTCTAAATGTTTAAATTCATACTTGGCTGCTGAAAATAATTGAGAACACAATTCAATGTGGTCATCCATAGAACCTCCAATATCCAACAACAATAACACCTTAACGGTATTCTTTTTTTGAGGCACCATTTCTATTTCCAACATCCCCGCATTTTTTGATGTTTTAATAATGGTCTTGTCTAAATCTATTTCTTCAGAAACACCTTCACGAGAAAGAATTCTTAAGCGCTTTAATGCCATTTTCATATTACGCGTTTCCAACTCTACATCATCACGTAAATTCTTAAAGGTTCTTTTATCCCAAACTTTTACTGCTCTTCTGTGTCTACTTTCATCTTGTCCAATTCGTATTCCTTCAGGGTTATAACCATACGCGCCAAAAGGAGATGTCCCTCCTGTTCCTATCCATTTACTTCCTCCTTGGTGGCGTTCATTTTGCTCTTTCAACAATTCCTTTACTCGTTCTAGCAACTTGTCCAATCCTCCCATCGCTTTTATCTTCTCCATATCTTCAGGAGACATAAATCGCTCACCATTTTTCTTCAACCACTCTTCAGGAATATCCATAAACTCTTCTGAGTTTATCGTTTCAATTCCTTTAAAGTAAGCTCCAAAAAGTTGGTCATACAAATCAAGGTGCTCTTCACTTTTCACTAAAATTGATCTGGAAAGAAAATAAAAATCATCAACAGAATGGTCAATAACATCTTTGTCCAATGCTTCTAGCAACGTAAGGTATTCCCCAATGCTAACAGGAATTTTATTGTTCTTTAATATGAGAAAAAAATCTATAAACACTTTTTTAGTAACCTTTAACCACTATTTCTTTGTCTTGTTCATTCTTTAATAGCGCTCCTAAATAAGGAGGAATAGTTCCCATGTTTTTTACCTCATCTAATTCTTGTGTGGTAATTTTCCCTACCAACAATAATTTAATCCAATCAATTAATTCACTTGTTGATGGTTTCTTTTTTAAGCCTCTTTTATCTCTCAACTTGTAAAAAATATCCATTGCTCGCTGCATCAAGTCTTCCTCTAAATTATCATAATGTACATTAACAATTTCTTTTAATGTTTCTCTATCAGGGAAACTGATGTAATGGAAAAAGCATCTTCTTAAAAAAGCATCTGGCAATTCCTTTTCGTTATTTGATGTGATAATAATGATAGGTCTATGTTTTGCATAAATCGTTTTTTTGGTTTCATAGCAATAGAACTCCATCTTATCTAGCTCTAACAACAAATCATTTGGAAACTCTATATCTGCTTTATCAATTTCATCAATTAATAAAACCACTTGCTCATCAGCTTCAAAAGCTTCCCAAAGCTGTCCTTTTATGATGTAGTTAGAAATATCATTTATCTTTTCATCTCCCAATTGCGAGTCTCTTAACCGAGAAACAGCATCATACTCATACAATCCTTGTTGAGCTGAAGTGGTAGATTTAATGTGCCAAGTATAAAGTTTTTTGTTTAGTGCTTTAGCGATTTCAAATGCCAATAATGTTTTACCTGTCCCTGGTTCACCTTTAATTAATAAAGGCTTCTCTAGTTGGATAGCCGCATTAACTGCAATAGATAAATCTCTTGAAGCAATATAATTTTCTGTTCCTGTAAACTGCATAATTCAATTTTTTTACAAACTTACGAGAAAGTTATTTGTAGGATATGATTTATATCAAACCACCTCTAAGTAGTATTACATATAAAAAATAGAGGGTGGTTACTCAGTAAATTTCAGTCGTTCTGCTCTTTTATCGCTTTATAGTATCTCCTACATTTGAAGTATTATAACACTAAAAATTTGCACTATGAATAATCAAGGAATTTTATCACCATCAAACAGTAGAAGCTGGGTAATTATATTTGTAATTTTAATGGGATTAATGTTAACTACCGTAACAATTAATGCACAATCTATTAATGGAAAAGTTGCATTTAATGATGATGAAGTGAATGACTATGTTGTTAAATACTTTAAAGTAAAGAAAGTGAATAACAAACTTTATTTTAAGTTTTTAGTACTCGAAAATAGATCAAATGCAAATTACACATTAGAGTCTTCTGCAAATGGAACTGATTTTTCTGCGGTGAAATTAAAGCAAGGATTTAAATCTCCAAATGGGGTTCCTTTATTATATTGTTACTCAGTAGATTTAAACAATTTGAATGATACAACATATAGAATAAGAAGGGATTCTCCTGATGGAATCAACTACTCTTCAATTATTGAAATGGATAACAGCCCAAACTTATCAGCCCAAAACTATTAAGATTTCCATTCTTTTAGGATATGCCTTAATTCATTGAGTATTAAAGCTGTTGCTCCCCAAACAATTTTTTGGTTAAACACAAAACTTGGTGCTTTTAAAACTGTATTATTTGAAAGTTTAATCTTAGTGATTTCCAATTCATTAATGTCTGTTAAGTCTGATAGTTTTAACTCAATCAATTCTTCTACTTCATGATTATCAATAATAAATTGTGGATGATAATCTACAAATCCAATAACTGGAGAAACATTAAATTTACTAACAGGAATATATACATCTGAAAGTTGTCCAATTACCTCAACATCTTCCATAATAACCCCTACCTCTTCATTAGCTTCTCGCAAAGCAGTATGTTCAATATCCCTATCTGATTCTTCCTGTTTCCCTCCAGGAAAAGATACTTGTCCGCTATGTGTTCCTTCATAAACTGGTCGTTGCATCAATGCAATGTAAGGCTCTTTTCCTATTGCATAAAAAAGTACTAGAACACCACTTTTTCTGGCTGCAGACAACTCTTTTTCATCAAACTCAATTCTCCTATATGGAGCGGCCTCTATATGAGCAATTCTTCCAGGAAGTTCTTGTTTAAGTCTTTCAGATAAGTATGCTTTTAAGGAAGTTATCATTCTCCAAAAATAGATTCAACTGTTTTGTATTCAATCCCATTATTAGAATATAAACGTAACAATTTCTTATCCGCGGTATATTCAATTTTAGTGTATTGAACTGGCAAGACAACCGTTTGTTTGATATCTATTAAACCGTACAAACCATTCTCTTTTACTAGCAGTTCTTGCTTATTAAACCACTCTATTACTTCATATTTTGACTCAATCACGAAAGATCCTTTTTTATTAATCACCCCGTACAGCCCTCCTATTTTAACAATAGCAAAATCATTAATAAACCCAGCAGCATACTCAAAATTGTAAGGGATTTTTAATTTAGTTTCATAATCACAATACCCCCATTTTTCATGTCTTTTTATAGCAATTAAACCTGATGCCATTTCTCCAACATCTTCAAAGAGAGCAGGCATAAACTTATTGCCAGTTGTATCAATTAACCCAAAATTATTTTCCGAAATAATTCGTGCAAACCCTTTTTTATTGAATAACCCCCAATTTATTGCCCCTTCATTATAGGGCAATGAAACATCAATTACAATTGCTCCACCCGACTTGATATAACCGTACAAACTGTCTTTTATCGCCATAGCGTAACCATTTTCAATTTCAGTTAGTTGGTTATAAACTGGTTTAACAATTGTTTTTCCTTTAGCATCAATTACCCCATACAAACCCTTTTCTTTTATTCGAATAAAATCATTTTCTAAATTATCTATCCATTCGTATTTTGGTTTAATCACATAGTAAAGATTCGTGTCTATTATTCCATACAATCCGTTTTGTTTTACATAAGCAATTCCATTATTAAAATCTCCAACACTCTCATATTGTAAGCCAACTTTCAACGTGCCTTTTTGATCAATAAATCCATATTTTCCATTTAATTCGATAGATATAAACTGATTATTAATCCCTCCAATATCATCATAAATAATAGGAACAATTGTTTCTCCAGTTCTATTTATAATACCATACTTATCGTTTTTACCTACAATGGCTAATCCGTTTACAAAAGATTCCGCTTCATCATATTCAAAAGGAATTACTGTAGTATTGTTTTTATTAATAAATCCAACTTTACCATTTAGCATTACCGCTGCGGCTCCTTCTAAAAAATCAGCAACCCAACTATAAATTGGTCGAATTACTTCTTTTAAATCTTCATTTACAAAGCCCCATTTACTATTTTTTTGAATTTGATAATACACAGTATTTGCCAATACATAATCTTGTTCCAACTCCTCTTTAAACGGATAATCTGGAAACTGAGTTAAAAACATTTCAATATTTTTTGACGTTCTTACTTGAGTAGATAAATTATATATGTTTCTCCACGCTTTTGTTACCGAAGGTTTTTTAGGGTAAGTTTTTACAAAATCATAATACGCTCTAACCGTTTTACTTTTAGTCGTCAATTCATAAATATTTTCTTGTGCTTCTTTTACATAAAAACTATTGGGTTGTTCTTTTATAAATTTTGCATTGCTAAGAACAGTTCTATCAATAGTATATTCTTTAAAAAGTTGTTGGTCGTACCTAGCTCTGGCTTCATTCACTTGCTTAGCCTCTGGATAAGATGCTATGAAGTTTTTATATGCAACTGACGTATTACTATTTTTAGCATTTTTATAAGCCAATACATTTCTACTTACAACAGCTTTTTCAAGCTGAATTGCTCCGATATTATTGACTATAAAATGATTGTATCCTTTTATAGTATTTAATTCTTTGGCAAAAACAAAACACTTCTTATCTACCTCTTCTCGCTGTTTACATATTGAAATAGTATCAACTTTAAGTTCCTTATATTTTATCTTTTGCTTCTCAGAAGTGTTGGCCCAAAAAGTATTGGTAGAAATTTTAGAGTAATGTAACGCTGAATCTAAATTATAAAATGGATTATTATTTCTAGCATAAATAACACTTAAGCCATAAGCTGCGGCTGAAGAATCCTTTTTTAAAGCTTTATAAAACAAACTTTTTGCTTTAAAATAATCATGCACATTTAATGCTTCGAACCCTTTACTTAAAGTACTTGCATTTGTTTCTTTCACAAAAGAAAAAAACAGCACACTACAGGCTAATATTTTAACTATTCTATTCAATGGATAACTATTTCTTATTTTTCACGTAAATATTATAGACGACTAAATTAGCAATACAAATTTTCTTCCAAAAACCTTTGTGCTTATATATGAATAAGTTTTACACAACTATACTAATCTCCTTTGCTGTATTTTTTATGGCGTGTAATACTTCTGACATACGAAACAGTAGCCATAAGAACAATATAGTTTACAAAGATTTAGACAGTATAAGAATTATAGGCACACTAAAAGCATTTATCAATTACAATGCCACTAGCTACTTCATATACAAAGGCAATCCTATGGGGTTTGAATATGAACTTTTAAAAAAATATGCTGAGCATATAGATGTAAAACTAGAAGTCATTCCAATAAAAAATACAGATAGCATTTTTGTTAATCTAAATAAAGGCGAAGCAGACATTATTGCTGACAATCTTACCATTACAGAAGAACGTTTAATACATTCTAATTTCACTCACCCCATTTTAATCACTCAACAAGTCTTAATTCAACGAAAACCTGAGGGTTGGCGAAAACTTAAAAAAGCTGATTTAAAAAAACAAATCCTCCAGTCCCCACTAGATTTAATCGGAAAAACTGTAACCATAAGAAAAGGATCTTCATTCTATTCTCGAATGAAAAACTTATCTAATGAAATTGGAGGAAAAGTTAATATTGAAACTGTAGATGAATTAACAATGGAAGATTTGATAGAAAAAGTATCTTTTCAAGAAATTGAATACACAGTTGCTGATAAAAACTTAGCAATAGTTAGTCAATGGCAATACCCAAATATAGATGTAAACCTGACTGTAAGTTTAGACCAGAACATTGCTTGGGCAGTAAGAAAGAATTCTCCTAAACTAACTAAATCTATCAACGAATGGTTAATAGAATTTCAAAAAACTAGAAAATTTAAATTACTTTACAACAAGTATTTCAAAAATCAGAAAGGATTTAAGAAAAGAATAAATCACAAATATTACACGTTAGAAAGTGGAGACATCTCTCCTTATGATGAAATTTTACAAAAACATGCTCCAAAATTAGGTTGGGATTGGGAATTATTAGCTGCATTAATTTATCAAGAATCTCATTTTAACAACAATGCACTTGGTTGGGGGGGAGCTTTTGGCTTAATGCAATTTATGCCTAAAACTGGCGCGAGGTACGGGGTTGACAGTAGTTCTTCAGCTCATGCAAATATTGTTGCTGGAGTGAAATATCTAAAATATTTAGACAATTATTGGAAACCAATAATAGCAGATAGTTCAGAACGAATTCCATTTGTTTTGGCATCTTACAACGTAGGACCTGGCCATGTTTTAGACGCTAGAAGACTAACTGAAAAATATGGAAAAGACCCTTTTGTTTGGGAAAACAATGTTGATTTCTATTTATTAAATAAATCGAAAGCTAAATATTATAAAGATGAGGTTGTCCGAAATGGCTATTGTAAAGGATATATTACTTATAATTATGTTAACGAAATAATTATTCGCTATGAGCATTACAAAAACATGATGCAAGAAAATGAACTAGCTCAAAAGTAATTTCCAAAAAAAGCCCAACTCCTAGAGTTGGGCTTTTATAATCTATAACTAATTATTATGCATTAGTCGCTGCTTCAGCTTTAATTAAGTTCAAAGCAGAACCTGCTCTGTACCATTCAATTTGCTGTGCATTGTAAGTATGATTTAATATAATGGTATCCGAAGAACCATCAGCATGAGCCACATCTAATGTTAATTGTTTACTCGGAGCAAATGCCGCTAAATCAGAGAAAGTGAACGTATCATCTTCTTTAATTAACTCATAATCTGATTCCGTTGCAAATGTTAATCCTAACATCCCTTGTTTTTTCAAGTTAGTTTCATGAATACGTGCAAATGATTTTACAATAACTGCTTTAACCCCTAAATGACGAGGCTCCATTGCCGCATGCTCTCTAGAAGAACCTTCACCATAATTATGATCTCCAACAACAATACTTGGAACTCCAGCAGCTTTATAAGCTCTTGCCGTAGCAGGAACAGCTCCTTTATCTCCAGTTAATTGGTTCACCACTTCGTTAGTAGCTCCACCAAAAAAGTTTACCGCTCCAATTAAACAGTTTTCAGAAATATTATCTAAATGACCTCTATACTGTAACCATGGTCCTGCCATAGAAATATGATCTGTTGTACATTTACCTTCTGCCTTAATTAACAATTTAGCTCCAGTAATGTTTCCACCATCCCAAGGAGAGAATGGAACTAATAATTGTAATCTTTTGGATTCCGGATTAACCACTACTTCAATTCCTGAACCATCTGCTGCAGGAGCTTGATAACCATTATCTTCAACGGCAAAACCTTTTTCTGGTAATTCATCCCCAGTTGGCGGATCCAATTTCACTTCCTCTCCTTTATCGTTAATTAACGTATCTGTAATTGGATTAAACCCTAAATCTCCTGAAATTGCAATGGCAGCAACCATTTCTGGTGAAGTTACAAATGCATGTGTGTTTGGATTTCCATCAGCACGTTTTGAAAAGTTTCTATTAAAAGAATGGATAATCGTATTTTTTTCTCCTTTCTCTGCTCCTGCTCTATCCCATTGTCCGATACAAGGACCACAAGCATTGGTAAATATTTTTGCTTTTAAATCTACAAATGGTTTTAACAACCCATCCCTTTCTGCCGTATACCGAACTTGTTCAGAACCTGGATTAATACCCAATTCAGATTTAGTCACTAGTCCTTTTTCTACAGCTTGTTGGGCAATTGAAGCTGCTCTTGCTAAATCTTCGTAAGAAGAATTGGTACAAGAACCAATTAATCCCCAATCAACTTTTAAAGGCCAATCATTTTTAATCGCTTTTTCTCTCATTTCAGCAATTGGAGTAGCTAAATCTGGTGTAAATGGGCCATTTACATGAGGTGATAAAGTAGATAAATCTATTTCTATTACCTGGTCAAAATAGCTCTCTGGATTTGCATAAACTTCTGGATCACCAGTTAGATGTTCTGCAACAGTATCTGCCAAAGCAACAACATCTTCTCTTCCAGTTGCTGACAAATATCTTCTCATAGAATCATCATAACCAAAGGTTGAAGTGGTTGCACCTATTTCAGCACCCATATTACAAATGGTTCCTTTTCCCGTACAAGACATAGATTCAGCACCATCGCCAAAATATTCTACAATTGCTCCTGTACCACCCTTAACAGTTAAAATTCCTGCAACTTTTAAAATGACATCTTTAGGAGAAGTCCAACCATTTAGTTTCCCAGTTAATTTAATACCAATCAACTTTGGGAATTTCAATTCCCAAGCCATTCCTGCC
>JAESUI010000367.1 GCA_016763135.1 Flavobacteriales bacterium | reverse complement strand
TTATAGTCAGTTTTAAAAGTGTTTTTCCCTTCGAAGATCAAATTATCATTTGTTGTGCTCAGGGTGACAAAAGTTTCTTTTATCAACTTACTATTCTTGTACAACTGAACAATATAGTTCTCCAAAAAATTAGGAGTGATGCTCAAATTAATAATGCCGTAATCTGATTCACTCTTCGTTTTAAAATTAATTTTAACCGTATCGTTTTTTAGCCCATAAATATCTTGAAAAGTACTTGGTGGAATAAATAATTGGCAGTTGGTGTTTTCTTTAAAATCATACTTAATTAAAAAATTTCTATTTATTAAATCACTTGTCTCAATATGAAAAACAACTTGATTACTATCTTCAAGGAGCAGAATGGAATTAATATCTTGAGCAGAAGTTGGTCTTGATGTTGAAATTCTAATGTTTTTATCCAAATCAAAACTTCCTGTAATGTTAGTAGTAATTTGTAGTGAAGTGTCTTTAAATTCTTTTCGGTCAATAATACTGATATTGGTAGTGTCAATTGTTTGCTCACCATCTCTAAATACCAATTCTAAGTTTTCAACATTTTCAGTTGTTAATAACCATAAGGTTAAGCTGTCACCAGCTTCGTTAATGTTTTTAATGTGCCAAGGTGATGTTAAACCTTCATTTAAAGCAGTAATGGTTAAATTTTTTGTTGGTTGATTAAAAATGATGTCAACTTTTCCATAAGTTTTGTTTTCTGCTTTATCTAAGAATTGCAACCCACCTTCTTCTTCAAATAAATAAATTAGGTTATCAGCACTTGATGAATCAAGAGCAATAACTTTGTTTTTAAAACCTATTTCCTCATTAGGTAAATCAAATAAATAATTACCGTTAATGTCATTGATTGCAAAAAATTTATACTTACCGTGTGCTACATTGGTTATTGAAAATTCTCCTTCCTTATTGGTTAAGGCAACATATCTTGGCAATTCTTTATAAGGAATGGAATCTCCAAATTGATCATAAAGCAATACATAAATGTTTTCTTTTTTAGCAAGGTCAAAAGCGTTTACAACTTTTCCAGAGTAGGTGAGTGAATCAATATAACTCCCTGTAGAAAAAACGTATTTATAATTCGGGAAAACATTGTTCTCAGTTATATCGGTAATGGCATTACCAAAATTTAAACTGTAGGTAGTGTTTGGAGTCAATTCATCTTCTAATTTAATTACCAATTTTTTTCCTCTCACTAAAATTTCTGGAGGGGTTTCCATTATGGGGGAAACTATTAATTGGCTAGCAACATTATTCAATTTAATAAACTCATCAAACTCAATAGTAATGGTTTTTTCTGTAAAATTAATAGCTCCATTTTTTGGAGAGCTTTCTACTTCTTTTGGATGATCTAAATCTTTTTCTCCACCAGATAATGGTACTATTTGAGCACAAGAAAGTAATAGAATTGTTATTACGAGGTACGAAGCAATCTTGTAGAAAAACAAACATTTTAATACATTGAAAACACTTCGACTCCGCTCAGTGTGACAAAGTTGGTGTATGAGTTGTTTTAAATTCAAAGAAGAGGCTCTATAATTTGAACAATTTTAGATAAGTATTTTTTATCTATTTCATCAAAATCGTTAAGCTTATCGCTATCAACGTCAAGTATTAACGCAACATCACCATTTTTATTAAGAATTGGCAAAACAATTTCAGATTTGGATGCTGCATTACAGATAATATGGTCTGGAAATTCATTTACATCACGAACAATAATAATCTCATTTTTGTGCCAAGCTGTTCCACTCACACCTCTTCCTAATTGAATCCGTGTACAAGCAATCGGCCCCTGAAATGGACCCAAAACGAGTTCATTGCCTTTTACAAAATAAACACCAACCCATAACCATCCAAACCCATATTTTAAAGCTGACATAATATTTGCCAAACTAGCAATTAAGTCATCTTCTCCTTGAATTAACGCGAAAATTTGAGGGTATAATTCTTTGTATTTCTCCTCTTTAGAAAGATCATTAGATATGATAAGCTCTTCTGCCATGATGCAAATATAATCATCCAAGTTGAATGCGACTATTTGCTATGCCTTATTTAAGTAGTGAAACATGTCCAATAAATTTATGGTTAACACCTTGCCAATCTTTTATTCTGATTTTATACACATAAACACCTTCCATTGAGACTTCACTGCCTCCTTTGGCAGATCCATTCCATCCTTTTTCTAAGCTCGAAGTCTCGTAAATTTGTTCTCCCCATCTATTAAATATTACCATACTAAACTCATCAATAGCTTCTCCAACAGCAGTAAAAATATCGTTGTTTCCATCATTGTCTGGTGTAAATGCATTAGGAATGTAGAAGTTAAAATGAGGTTCTATGAGCAATTCTGCCATTACAGTATCTTTACAACCAAATGTATTACTTGCTATTAATGTGATAAAGTAAGTGCCCTCTTTTTCATAATTGTGAATTGGGTTTGCTTGGATTGAAGTGCCACCATCTCCAAAAGTCCAATTGTAATAATCAGCATCAATAGAGTAGTTATCAAACGTAATTAATGGATTTAATATAGTGGTTTCTTTAGGGTCGAAATCGAATTGAGCTATTGGCTTAGGATTTACAGTAACATTCATATTTGTTTGAGCAGAGCCAATACAACCTTGTGGAGAAGTTACTGTTAAGATTACATTGTAATTTCCAGTTTGAGTATAAGTTTTTGTTGGATTTTCTTGAGTAGAGTTACTTCCATCTCCGAAATCCCAAAAGTAAGTTGCTCCACTAGGGTTTGAGCTACTATTATTTAAGTTTAGTTCCACACTTCCACAAGCAGTACTTGTTTGGGGTTGAAGGTAAACGTTTGGTAATGGACTTACATTAACTGTAATTACCTGATTAATAGAGTTTCCACAAACATCTGTAACAGTAACTATGTAGTTAGTATTTGATAAAGGAGCAACTACAAAAGGTCCTTGACCTTGTCCCAAGCCATTATTCCAATTAAAGGAATAAGTACCTATTCCACCACTAATATTTGCACTTATTAGATAAGGTGATCCTTCGCATAAGCTGGTGTCAGGAACGGTAGATAAATTAACTAAATTGATGTCGTTAACTAAAACAATTGCACTATCTATCGTTCCAACACATCCGTTTGCATCTGTTGCGAAAACTGAATAGGTTGTTGATGAAGGTGGCGAAACCGTTTGAGTTGCTCCAGTGTTTCCATTATTCCATTGATAAGTAAAGTTTCCTGTCCCTCCAAAAGCTGTTGCTATTAGGGATGAATTTTGTCCAGGGCAGATTGTATCATCGCCTTGTAATACTGTTACAATTGAAGAAGGTTCTGTAATGTATACAGCAGTAGTATCTATACGTCCATTGTTATCTATAACAGCTAAAACATGGTAGCCTAAACTTAAATTAGAAGCGTTAGGAGTTGTAATGCCTGTTGGAACCCATTGATACGAATATGGAGGTGTTCCTCCAATTGTGTTGGTTTGAATAGCACCATCATTAAGTCCATTGCAAGTTATATTTGTAGAGTTAGTAACAGAAGTAGCTAAAACAGTAGGCTCTGTTATTGTGTATTGAGTATTTGCAACGCATCCATTAGCATCTGTAATACTTAATAAATATATACCTGCGATTAAACTGTTAATAGTGTTACTATTTGGATAAGTATAGTTATTCCAATTGTAAGAATAAGGTCCAGTTCCTCCATTTATATTCATAGAAATAGAACCGTTATTACCGCCAAAACAATTTACATTTTGTTGGTTAGAGACATTAAAATTTAACGGGAGTGGTTGGCTTATGCTAATGGATTGAGTAGTAGCACATCCATTATTGTCTGTTACAGTAACAGTATAGGAGCCATTAGCTAACCCAGTTGCTGTTAAATTATTTTGAATAGGTGTTGTATTCCAAACAACAGTATAAGGGCCAACACCTCCTGTAGGAATTACAGTTGAAGAACCATCATTGCCACCAAAACAGGTAACATTAGTTTGTGTTGTAATTGCTGTTACTGGAGAGCTTGGTGCTGTAATAATTATAGTGTCAGTAGTAACACACCCTCCATTTGAAATAACAGTTACAAAGTAAGTCCCAGCGGTTAAATTAGATATAGTTTGATTAAAACCACCATTAGACCAAGAATACACATA
>JAESUI010000366.1 GCA_016763135.1 Flavobacteriales bacterium | reverse complement strand
TGTACCTGATTCTAGGTTGACAAAAAACTTCTCTCTCCCTTCTACATAACAATAACAGATATACACCACTTCGTTTGCTCCAACTTTAATTTCTTTTGGGTTGGTAACAACCTCATCTTTAATTTGATAATTGACTACTTTTTTTGAAAGCATATCTTTTTCAATCATTAAGGTTAATATGTGGTCGTTGGTTATCATTTTGTTGTTTCAATTACTAGATATATACTTGCTTTAGTGTTGTTTTGTAAACCTGTTACTATCCCTTTAACTGCATCTCCTTTAATGGATTCGTCTAATTCAATTACCCTGTCATCAGGACTGACTTGTGAACCATGAAAAACGCTCTGTTGGTTAAAAATTAAGTCAGTCCCGTTTTTCAGAGATAGGGCGACATTGATGTTACTAGTCATCATTAGCCCAACAATCTTTTGTTGTCTGTTATGGGGAACAAACAAGATTGCTTTACTTTCTCCTTGTTGTAACTGCTCGCTAAATATTTGTTCTATCTTTTTCATGTTAATCTTCGTTGCTAAGTCTTAAATAAATTTTAAGGGTGTAAGGATAGTTAGGGGCTGTTCCGCCATCTTTAATTTCCAAGTTGATTTTGTTTCCGTTAGCTATTCGTTTATCAAAACTTAAATAGCGTTTATCGGGAGCAACAAATAAATTGGATTGGAAAAATGATACTTCAAAGCCTTTTGGATAAAGTTCTTGTCCATCTATGGAGCTATGCTCTAATACATGGTTTAAACCGATGTTATCTAATGCTGATATTCCTGTAACGTGTTTGTAGTTGTTATCCAGTTCTTCTGAAATACGAACTGTAACACCAGCATTAGGAACTTCTTTTTCTATGAGTTGAACGCCATTTTTCATAACCAGTCCTCCGAAGTATTAGTGTTACTTCCTGAACTTGAATCATTTTCTCCTTTTGGGTTTTCATGTTCATCATCTTCACATTTTGGGTCTTCTCTTGGTGGCTTACTTACTCCTCCTATACCATATAGAAATGATGTGTAAGCTTTAATGCCCTCTGGAGTTGTTCTGACTTTAATCGTCAACTCTCTTTTTTCTTTTACCGATAGCTTATTAATGCTAGAGATAACTGTATCTACTTTATTTTCTGACATCTTTTTTAATTTTAAGCCCCTTTAAACCTCCCCGAAAGGGAGATTTTTTAGAGCATGATTAATAATTGAATTAATTATTTGTGGAGATTCGCCACCGACTAGAAGCCGTAAACGGTAGTTCCTTCTAAAAACACTTTTAAGAAACCATTAACTTGTTTTGGTAAGTTGATGTTAAACTCAATAGGTGTTTGAGGGTTGATTACTTTAGGATTATTCAATAAATACAATCCAAAAGGTTTGTTGATATTGTAACCGTAAAAGCCATCAAAGAACTTTCTGAAAGGCATTTTTTCAAACACTTTTCTTCCGTTTAATTCCAGTTCCCATTCAGCATTTAATAAGTCAGTTGGAAATTGATCGATAAAAGCTCCATCATTGGCAGTTGCATCAAATAACACTCTAATACCTGATAGGGTTAAGTGTCTATCCTTACCTAATTTTCCGTTGTCGATATTGGTAATTCCAATTTCTTCAGGAACAGAAAGTTTAATTAACTCGGCTCTAGTGCCTTTAATTGGAGCAGTTGCATAATAAGGAGCATCAGATATTTGAGCTTTCTTATTGATTAATGCTCGTTGAATACTTTTTGGTAAAAGGTGTACTCTATCCAAAAATTGTCTTCTAAATCTTGATGCACCGATTTCATTTCTTACGGCTCTTTTTAATCCTGCCGATCCTCTTCGGTGTCCTAATCCTGCAAGGATAATTTCTTCGTTTGTTAAATCTTCCATTGTTATAATTTTTATGGGTTAATATTGGGGTTAATTGGTTTGAGAAGGCAGGAGGTAGGTTTTGATTTCTATGCTCCTAGCTTCCCCTTTTTTAAAGTTGTTTTGAAGCCATACTCAATAGTTTGGAGTACTTAGTTTTCGGATGTTTCTTTCTTAGTTTAGCTGCGATAGCGTGCATTAATGACATTCTATCTCTACTGGTCATTTTAGAAACTCTCGTTTTACCTTGCCCTTTTGTTGGGGTTTTGATAATTGTTGTACTACCTCTTCCTACTGGTTGTGCTTTTTTTTTAGGAGTACTTTTTTTTCGAGGGGTACTACTGCTCTTTTTAGGAGTTGATTTTCTCGGAGTACTTGACCTTTTAGGTGTATTTAATTTTCTTCTGTTTTTCGCTCTAGTTCGAGCAGATTTTACGCCTGAAAGTTGTCTTTTCTTTTTCTTTTTGAACTTTTGAATCAAGTAAATAGTAAGAGGAATCAATATGGTAACGAAACCTGCTCCTATCATTATTTTCTTTTTGTGTTTTGCCCAAATATCATTCTTCCAATAATCCATTGTGAAAATTCTTTTAAGAATACTTTGTTTTGGAGCGTTTGGGTCATCAGTTGTTCCAGGTGTTCTGTCTGAGGTAGTAAGAGCATTTGCTCCAAAATCCTCAATATTCATATTGGGAGTTGTTGCAGTTCGTGTTGGAGTTGAACCACCTCTTTGATTAGGTGCATTTCCTCTTTTTCGTTTTTTAAAGAGTTTACCAATGTTCACTTTAGCAACTAAGCCTTTTATGAAGTTGATAAATCCACTTGCTTTTTGAGTTCCTTCACCCAAGCCACTTAAACGCAATCCAGTTTTCCGAGCTGCTTTACCTTTTACAACTGCTTTTCTAAAATTATGAGCCTTTCCGCCCATTTTAGTAAAAAAGCGTTCGCCTTTGTTTTTAGCATCAACTAATTTTCTCCATTCGGTTAAATCTAAGTTGTTTGCTTGTGCTTGTTGTTGGTTTAGATAACCATAGATTAAACTTGATGCAGTATTAAAAGCATTGGTTTTAAGTACTAATAAAATAGATGCTCTTGTTGCAATAGTTACTGGGTTAAATCGAACAACTGCCTTAATAGCTTTTTTAACTCCTCTTTTTACTTTCTTAAACATCTTTCTAAAAAATCCGCCTCTTCTTCTTTTTCCTTTTCTTCTACTAAAGAAACCGTCAACTGATTCTTCAACCTCAAATAACTCATCGTCATCATCTAAAATGTCAGAAATATCATCGTCTTCAATTTTTGCTAAAAAGATAGGCTCGTCATCCATTCCACTTAAATCTTCAGAACTTTCCATTTCAGAGAAACTGATTAGTAAAGCCTTGAAAAAGTTAGCGTAACTACTTCCTGAAACAATGGCTTGTTTTAATGATTCCTCTCTTTCGTCTTCATCATCCCACGCATCAATTACTTCAATCATTGTATCTAGTTCTTTAGAAACATCAATCAGTTTACTTAGTTGGGAAGGAGTTTTACTTTCTGCTTCCAAGCTATTTTTTGCTTTATGAACTTCTGCTAATAAGCCATTTTCTAATAATTGAATGGCATCTTCTCTACTTGATAAAACAATGTCTGCTTCTTCTTCGGTGGCGACTTCACCTAAACCTTTTAAAAATCCTTCTGATAAAATTTCTTCTTCTAAATCATCTTCAATTCCTGATAAGTTGA
>JAESUI010000365.1 GCA_016763135.1 Flavobacteriales bacterium | reverse complement strand
ACCATAACCCATTATATTTGTTCCAGGGTCAATTCCTAATATTATTTTATCTTTAGTCACCAATAATAAAACTTAAACGTATTAATTATAAGTTAAAAAATACTTGATTTTGAAAACCAATAAGTTATACAAATATATCAATTTACTTTTCAGGATTATCATAGGTGTTGCTGCTGTTTGGTTTATATATATAAAACTAAAAGATAATTTTATACTTAACCTTCAGCATGCAAACATAGAGGGTGTAAATTATGCACTGATTATTTTAGCAGTTTTAATGGTTTTTATTAATTGGGGAATCGAAGCTATGAAATGGCGTTATGCCATAAGGAAAGTAGAAAAAATCTCTTTCTTAAAAGCCTTTAAGATAACAATTACAGGAATAACATTAGGTTTGATTACTCCTAATAGGATTGGAGAAATACCTGCAAGAGCATTATTACTAGATAAAAACTTATTCAAAGAAAATACATTGAAAATATCAGTTTCGAGTTTTAGCCAAGTGCTAATAACATTATTACTGGGAGGTTTTGGGTTTTTATTAACCCAGGATAAATTCAATATTGAAATTGACTCTGTTCTGATAAACTTAATTTTATTTCTGTTAGTTTTCGGGTTACTACTTTTTTATTTCATGGTAAATAAAATGGAGGTAGTTTTTAATAAAATTAAATACTTTAGAGATAAAGCTTTTTTTAACGCATTATCAGAATTTTCTTTTATTGAATTGCTGAATATGTTGATTTTTAGTTTTTTGAGGTATGTAGTATTTTCATTGCAGTTTTGGTTGGTGTTAAAAGCCTTTGGAATATCATTTGTTACTATAAATGATTTATTATTAATTCCCGTGTGCTTTATGTTTGCCTCAATGATTCCCACTATATTAATTTCTGAAATAGGAGTGAGAGGTTCTGTAGCTTTATTTGTTTTTGGAACAATTTCAGACATGGAGATTCAAATTATATTAGCATCTGTTTTACTTTGGTTAATTAATGTTGCTTTACCTGCATTAGCAGGGTTAGGTAATTTGAAGAGTTTTAAAATATTAAAAGAAAGGTGATTTACTTTGTTGCTATATTAGTTTTTATTACTGTAATCTATTTGTATTCAATAGGGTGGGTAATTATAGGCTTTATAGGAGAGAGAAGCAAAAAGAAGAATGAATTAGGTGAAGAATCAAAGAAAATTTCAGTTATTATTCCAGTAAGAAACGAAGAGAAAAGTATTCTTAATTGCTTAGAATCATTAAAAAATCAGGATTATAATAAAAGTAATTTTGAAATAATAATTATTAATGATCATTCAACAGATAAGACAAAAGAAGTAGTGGATGCGTTTATTTCTACTTGTGAATTAAACATCAATTTAGTTGACTTGATTGATGAAACAAGTAAAAAAGAAGGACTAAAGTACGGTATTGGAAAGTCTAAGTATGACATAATAGCTACGACAGATGCTGATTGTACACTCCCTAAAAATTGGCTAAAAAATATTTCTAATCAGGTTAACTCTAAAACAGAAATGTTATTAGGCCCAGTTATGTTCAAGCAAAAAAGAGGGTTGTTATCAAATTTTCAAATGTTAGATATGTTAGCGATTCAAGGAATGGAGTTTGGTGCTATTTATTTTAAAAATCCAATTTTAAATAATGCTGCTAATTTATCTTATTTAAAAGAAGCGTTTAATAATGTAGGTGGTTTTGATTCGTTTGAAACACCATCTGGAGATGATGTTTTTTTATTAGAAAAATTCAACATTGATAATAAGAATGTAAAAGGGCTCTTAGCTAAAGATTTTGTAGTTGAAACAGAAACAGAATCAACATTCTCTAGTTTTCTTAATCAACGTCTAAGATGGTCTTCAAAAACAAAATATTACTCAAATAAATTATTACTGTTTTTTAGCACA
This sequence comes from Flavobacteriales bacterium, assembly GCA_016763135.1. Taxonomy (GTDB): domain Bacteria; phylum Bacteroidota; class Bacteroidia; order Flavobacteriales_E; family Vicingaceae. Next base: position 6,756 of record JAESUI010000365.1, on the reverse strand, counting down.
ATTGTATTAATTCAGAATATTTCATTGATTTTTATCTATTTATGCATCCCATTGGTCGAAAAATATAGTACAATACTTGTAATCTTATTATTTTCTAAATGGCTTATTGATTTTATATTACTATTTTTGGTTGCATCTTTCTTTAGGAGAGAAAAAGCGTTGTTTTATTTTATTCCTGTTCAAGTTATTTATCCAATCTATATTGTTGTAGTTTGGATTGCATCAATGATAATGACGTTTGAATGGAAAGGAAGAAAGTTTTAATGAGTAAAAAGGGAAAAGACATACAATCTAAATCGTTATCACAAATTGCTTGGTATCGTTTAAAAAAGAACAAACTTTCTATGTTTGGTCTTTTTATTATTTTATTCGCTATAGTTGTTGCGGTATTAGGGCCATTAATTCGCCCAGATGGAACTCCAAAAGCAAATGATCAAGTTTTAGAAATTACCACTCAAAAACCAGGTTTTACTGTAGATTTACTTCACATTAAAAAAAATCAAGAACGAAAAGATATAAGTTTTTGGGAATCTATCAATGAAGGTGTTAATAATGATTTTACTACTGTACCAATTTATGATTACAGTTTTGAAGGGTTTAACCTTATTGTAGAAAAATATACAGGAGGTAATGTAAATAATGGTCAAATAGTTAAGTATAACATAGCTGATATAGTTTATCCTTTAGATCACAATGATGTTACAGAGTCTAATGGTTATTTGGATTTCTATTCTATAGATGAAGGAAAAAAACACATTGCAATTGAAGAGTTAATAGCAACAATTAAGGAGAATAATATTGTTACCCAAAAGTATTATTTAGGAACAGATAAATATGGAAGAGATATGTTGAGTCGTTTAATGGCTGGTACATGGATTTCTTTATTTGTTGGATTTATTTCAGTTTTCATATCTATAGTAATAGGAATAACTTTAGGAGCGTTGTCTGGTTATTATAGAGGTTGGATAGATGATGTAATTATGTGGTTTATTAATGTGGTATGGTCTATTCCAACATTACTTTTAGTAATTGCTATTACTATGGCTTTAGGGAAAGGAACATGGCAAGTGTTTATTGCTGTTGGTTTAACAATGTGGGTAGAAGTTGCTAGAGTAGTAAGAGGGCAAATGTTGAGTTTAAGAGAAAAGGAATTTGTAGAAGCGGGGAGAGCTTTAGGTTTTACAAATGGAAGAATCATCTTTAAGCATATTATACCAAATGTATTAGGTCCTGTAATTGTAATCTCTGCAATTAACTTTGCTGCTGCAATTTTAATAGAAGCAGGATTAAGCTTTTTAGGATTTGGTGCTCAACCACCACAAGCAACTTGGGGGAAAATAATTGCAGAGCATAAAGGATATTTAATCACGGGTAAAGCTTATTTAGCAATATTACCAGGTATTGCAATTATATTAATGGTATTAGCTTTTGTATTAGTAGGGAACGGACTTAGAGATTCCTTGGATTCTAAAGCGGTGGATGACATGCCTTCAGTTTAGCTGATTAAAAAATCAATAATCCTGTTAGGTAAATAACAGTTCCAATTAACATTAAGAATAACGTATAGGGTAAAATTTCCTTTGCTTTAAGACCAGTAATTCCTAAAAGAGGTAAGGCCCAGAATGGTTGTAGCATGTTGGTTAATTGATCTCCATACGCTAAAGCCATAATGCTTTTAGGTAAAGAAATTCCTAAATCACTTGCTGCTTGTACAATTATTGGACCTTGAACAGCCCACTGACCACCACCACTTGGAACAAAAATGTTTACCAACCCTGCACTTAAAAAAGTGAATATAGGGTAAGTGGTTTCATTAGATACTTCAACAAAAAATGCAGAGATATCAGTAACTAAACCTGAACTCTTCATAATACCCATTATACCAAAGTAAAGCGGAAATTGAATTAATATTCCAGAAGCACCAGAAATAGCTTTATCTATCGCTTTTAAGAAGTTATAGAAGCTTTTATGTAGAATTATGGCAAGTGCCAATAATAATAGATTAATGTTGTTAGGAGTAAAGAAATCCAATACACTATAATTATAATCCACTACTATTTTATAACCAACATAGAATAAAACTACTCCTCCAAAAAATAAAGAGAAAAGCTTTGAGTGATCTAACTTTTCAGCACCTTCAAGTTTTGTTATTTCTTCTTCAACTTCATTATCAGAAACATTTATTAAAGTAGAAGTAGTTCTTTTTCCCATCCAATACATGGCTAGGGGTAAAATAATGAGCAACAACGCTGTTACAAATAGGTTCATATTAGAACCTACTGTTTCCCAATAAGAAATTTTCTCTGGAAGTAAAGCAATTTCACTTTCTGGTAAAATACCAGCCATCATGCTTTTTAAATGACCAGGTTCTGCTACTTTAGCTAGTGAAGAGCCAGATAAACCTCCATGCCAGACCATTAAGCCAGAGTAACCAGCAGCGCCAATAATAGGATAATTGAGTTTGATTTTTAATTTGGTAGCATGTTCTGCTACTTTTCTTGCGAAAATGGCACCAAAGATTAAACCTAAGCCCCAATTAAATAAAGCAACCATAATAGTTAATAAAGTCACCAATGCAGCTGCTTTAGCAGTGCTGTTACACGATCTTACTGCAAGGTTAACAATGTAGTTTACTGGCTTTGTAAGGGCTAAAACGTGGCCTAAAACCAACATTAACATCATTTGGATGGCAAAAACCAATAAACCTGAATTCCATAGCCCTTCTTCCCAATACCTTAGTAGCTGAATAGAATAACCTGAAAGACTTTCTGTTTCAGGCCGAGTGGCAAAAAAAGCAATAAGAAAAGTAATAATGGTTAATGAAATGGCAATGGTAAAAGGGGCAGGTAGGAAGTATTTAAATGCTTTAGTGTATTTGTCTGTAAAACTCATTACCTATTTAAGTAAGGTTTTCCATGCATTTATAACCTCTCCTTTGTTGAGTAAACTTTTAGCCATTTGATGTTTTTCACCACCTGGAGCATTAAAACTGTTTACCTCTTGTTCAGTTGGAATAGCTTCAACACCTCCTAATAAACCTAAATCGTTGCCAGATAAAATTGAACTGTTTCTGATTTCTTCTGGAATTTGATCTACACCAATACCAATTGTAGTAATGGGTTTTTGAATTTCGAACATCGAATTTTTATCAGCTCTACAATACCAATTTCCGCCCATACGGCTCACCAAATCAATTTTATGTTGGTCTATCATCCCATTTTCATCCAATACATCCTCGTTAATGTGAATTTTTACTACTTCGCATATCACCAAATTACCCGCACCACCATTTTGTCCTAATTCAATAACCTCATTTACTTTACATTCAAATTGAACAGGAGACTCTTTGACTCTAAATGGTTTAATATCTTCTGAAGGAACTGGAGTTAATCCAGCCTTTACAAATTCGTCAATAGAGGAATCATACGGAGAACTTGATAAAGACATTTGTTGAACAATGTCATAATTTACTACATTAATCACTACTTCTTTAACCGCTTTTACATTATCCAATGTGTTTTTAGTAGCACCAGTTCTTCCGCTGCGAGCAGGAGAAAAAATCATGATTGGTGGGTTAGCACTAAAACATTGAAGAAACTAAAGGGGCTTAAATTTGGAACTCCATTTGAATCAATGGTACTCGCAAAAGCAATTGGCCTTGGTCCGATAGCACCTAATAAGTAACGATGAAGTTGTGGAATTTCAAGATCTTTTGGATTAACTGTAAGCATATTTTCTAGATTTAATTCATTTTTTCATAAACAACAAACGAGTAGGAATAGCGGTGTTTTTCATCAGTCGGATTAGTTGTTTCCGAAACTTTTTTCCAAACTTCATTATTTATTTGAGGGAAGAAAGTGTCACCTTCAAATTCTTGGTGAACATGAGTAATATACATTCTGTCAATCAATCCTTTTTCTAATGCTTCTTTATAAATTTGCCCACCACCAATAATAAAAAGTTCTGTTTCATTATTGTTTTTAGCGTGAGCAATTGCATCTTCTAAAGAATGAGATACCACACAACCATCTTCACTAAAATCTGTTTGTCTAGTTAAAACAATATTAGTTCTATTAACCAGTGGTCTGTATTTTTCTGGTATAGAGATATAGTTCTTTCGACCCGTGATGATATGATGGTTTAGGGTTTTTTCCTTAAAGAATTTCATATCGTTTGGTAAATGCCAAATCAGGTCATTGTCCTTACCAATTACATTGTTTTTAGCAATAGCTACAATTAGTGATGTAATCATTTTTGTGATAACCATTTTTTGTGAACACTATTTTTCTTGCCAGATTCATTAAAGATAAAGAAGCGTTTACTGCCTTTTGCTAATAGAGGTAAGGTGATGGTTTGGATAATATCATCACGACTTATTAGTATAGAGACTTCCTCTCCAATAGGTCTTCCTAAAATATAATCACTAATATCACTATGAACTCTATAGCCATCAATGGCCAAGATCTCATCATTTACATTTAAACCACCAACATATGCAGAAGTTCCTCTATATACTTTTTTTATTTTATTTCCTGAAGTAGAAACCCCTAAACTAACGTTGTCATCTACTACAATATCTACCGTTAAACCTGCATAGCCAAATATCGTTTTGTAATCAAAGGTTTGAGTTCCATTGATGTATTTCTCAAAGAAAGCATCCATGTTTAAACCAGAAACTGTTTCTAATGTTTTTTTCATTTCATCAGGAGTAAATCCTCTACCTTGTTTTTTGTAATACTCATTGTATAGGTGTTGCATTACATTATCTAAGCTCTTTTTCCCTTTTGTTTTATTAATTATCATTAAATCGAGCATATTTGCTACAACACTTCCTTTTGAGTAATAGGAAATGGTTGTGTTATAGCTATTCTCATTTGGACGATATGCTTTTATCCACGCATCAAAACTAGAATGAGCAACAGGCTGTACTTTATTTCCAGGTTGGTTTTCGATGTTATTAATTGAACCTTTAAATTTTTTCATTATTGATTCTTCATCATATATACCAGCTCTGTACAATAACAACTCATCATAATAACTTGTAAATCCTTCCATTACCCATAAAAGGCTTGTGTAGTTTTCATTGTTGTAATCAAAAGGACCTAATGCTTGAGGCCGTATTCTTTTTACATTCCACAGGTGAAAGTATTCATGAGCAACTAAACTTAAAAAACCTTTGTAGGCAGAACCTTCAGAATAAGTCCAACGGTCAACTTCCAAAGTAGTAGAGCTTAAATGCTCTAATCCACCACCAAAATGTGTTAAATTATGAATGATAAAGGTGTATTCTTTATTTGGGTTTACACCAAAAACATCAGTACAAGCTTGAGTAACTTTACCCATGTCTGTCTTTAGTGTTTCGATGTCATAGTTTCCTTTACCATACATTGCAACATGGTGTACTACTCCAGCAGAAGTAAAATCAAAGGTTACTTGGTTGCCAATCTCCACAGGAGAATCAACTAAAATATCATAATCTGGTGCTTGGTACTGAAATCCTTTACCACCTTTTAGTTTTGGTAAAGAAGTACTTACTTTTTTCCAATCTTTAAATGGTATAATGGTTAGGTTATGAGGAGTGTTTCTTAACTCATCAATGAACATGAACATGCTTGTACCATTAAAGTAAGCGTGTGAAGCATCTACAAAGCTAGTACGAACACTTAACTCAAAAGCATACACGTTGTAGTTAATAACAACATTGTTCGCTTTCTCTGCATAAATACGCCAAGTGTTCTTGTTTATTTTTTCTGTCTTTAGCATTTTTTTATTAAAAGTTGCTGTTAAACCCTCAACACCTTTTGCAAATTCTCTCACTAAATAAGAACCTGGTGACCAAACTGGCATTTGTATGTCAAAATAATCCTTTTCGTAATCGGTAACGCTCATTTTTACATTGTAATAATGCGTATGAGGCTCATTCATAGACACTTCATAACTAATGTTTGTAGCGTGAAGTAGGCTAGAAGAAAGGATTAATAGGATAAAAAGTAATTTTTTCATTTTATAAAAATTGTTAAAAAAGTTAAAAGTAAAAATAGCTAATAATAATTTAGGGGTGTATTAAGTTATAGTATTTATTAGTGGAACTTCTAGTTGAAAAAGAAGTGTTAAAAATAGATCCCGTTTTGCAACGGGATTATTTCAACTAGAAATTTTAATCGTTGTGAAAAGCAACTCTTAAAATAGCGTTTCACTAAAATTAAGATCAAAATAGAATTGCAAAATTCAAAACTATTTTGTAGATTTAAACTCGTTAAGAAAAAGGAAATTATGAAAAAGGCAAAGGAAAAATCAAGAAAGATGTTAGCGTATAGTAAAAATGTATTGAGTAAAATGAGTTTTGATGTGATGCTCTTTAAAAAGGAGTTAACTAAGGCATGTAAAAACTTGTTAGAAGAAGAGATAGATGAGCTAATGAGTTGGGTAATGGAAAAATTTGGACCTCAATACGTATTACAACCTATACCGGTTAAGAAATAAGTAAAAATCATATAACATTAAAAAAGCCGAAACGTAAGTTTCGGCTTTTTTTTGTTTGTATGAATTTAGATTTTTTTACTCCTCCTTCCATTCTTCACCTCTACCAGGAGTATATGGAGTAGTCCCCATAGCTTTTTCTAAGGCAGCTATCTCTTTTACATATTCTTTTATTTCTGCGAGTACAGGAACATATTCTTCTTTGGCAATTTTAATATTGTTTTTAGCTGTTGTTGTTGGTGCAGAAGTTGCACTCCAAAGCCCCCAAATTGCATT
>JAESUI010000364.1 GCA_016763135.1 Flavobacteriales bacterium | reverse complement strand
AAAGCCTAAGCATAGATGTTTAGGCTTTTTTTATATTCTAAAAACACCTCTACAGTATTTTATTCTTATTAAATTTATTGAATGAAAAAATACATTCAATATTTATTAGTCTGTAGCATATTTATTTCTTGTTCACAGCCAGAAGTTAAAATAGATCAAATTAGACAGATTAATATAGAGTCATCTACGAGAGGGTTGTTTTGTATAAGTAATAATGTTACGTGGGTAAGTGGAACTAATGGGTTTGTTGGGGTATTTAATAATGATTCTCTTCATCATTTTATAAGGAATGAAAAATTGGATGAATTAGATTTTAGGGATATCCATGCTTTTAATGATGAAGAAGCTATAATAATGAGCTCTGGTGATGGATGTGTAATTTATAAAACGTCTGATGGGACAAAAACATGGACTTTAGTTTATGAAAATAATGGAGAAGGAATTTTCTTTGACGGTATGGACTTTTGGGATAAAAAACATGGTGTAGCTTTTAGTGACCCTATTAATAATCGATTATATATAATAGAAACTAAAGATGGAGGAGATTCATGGCAAAAACTTGAATCAATAGAACTACCAAAAACATTGAAAGGAGAAGCTGGTTTTGCTGCAAGTGGTACAGGTATAGAATGCGTTGGAGATAGTACTGTTTATATTGGAACAGGAGGTGGTAAAACTGCTAGAGTTTTTATTTCTTATAACCGAGGTATAAGTTGGAAAGTAGTAAATACTCCCATGAGACCAGGAGAAGCTTCTGGTATATATTCTCTAACGTTTCTTGATGAAAAAAATGGAGTTGCAGTAGGAGGGAACTATTTAGATTCAGTAAGTACTGAAGGGAATTGTGCAATTACCAAAGACGGTGGTTTAACATGGCAATTACCTAAAACTCCACCAACAGGTTATATGTCATGTGTGGCTCATAATGGAGAGGGGATATTAATTTGTACTGGTAGAAATGGGATAGATGTTTCTTATGACAAAGGAAACAATTGGACACATATTACTGACGATGCGTATTATAGTTGTGTTATACAAGGCTCAACAGGATGGTTGACAGGCAGAGGTGGGAAAGTTGCTAAAATTACTATTGACTGATTTCGCTTACTATTTCATTTCTTAATTCTGTAATTAAAGAGTTGATTTTATTACGATTAGTAGGGGTAATAGATTTTTCTAGCTCATAGCTTTCTGTCACATCATTAAAATGAACATCAATTTCATCAAAAGCGATTTTTAACTTTGTTAGTTTATTAACAACTGCAGCCACCTTTGTATTATTAGTATATCCATCCAAGAGCACCATAAAATTATCTAAAAATAGTTTTTGTTGAATGAATAAATTGTCATGTTCCTCTAACCATATATTAGAAACGTTTGAAGATGAAGCTAGATATAATCCTTCAATATAAGCTCCAGTTAAAATAAGTAAGCCTAATGCCTCATTTTCAGTTTCGCTAATGTATTGGTTTGCTTCATTATACCCTTCTAATATAATTTTACACAATGAATCTTGGTTGTCAATATTTGCATGAAACCTCTTTTTAAATCCATCATTAACATACATTGCTATTGGTAATTCCTCCATGATAAACTGAATATCTTTAGCATATTTTAAACTCTGTTGGGTATTATTATAAACAGTTACATATCCTAAGTCAGTTAAATACATTCCTAATGCTAAAGACAAATCAATATCAGAACCTACAGCAATGTTGGCATTTTGAAGTAATAGACTTTTATTGTAGTCTACTTTCATAACCCTTAATGCAGTAGCTATTTGTAAAGGAGTTGGCATAGTAAACATCTTCACTTCGCCACTATCAAGCCCTAATTGATCAGGTAGATTGATTTTTTCAATTAAAGCCTCATTGATATTATCAGGATTATTCTCAAAATCTTCATCATCGGTACAAGCGAGGATTAAAAAAGGAATAATTAAAAGAAGTAACCAAGAGTTTGCTTTAAACATAGTTTATTTTTCTGAAAAGATATTAAATTTATTTAACAATGACTTTGCTCGCTTGATTTTTCCCATTAGCAGAAGCTCTAACAATATATACACCTGGAGCTAAATTATTAGCCGAATTTAAGTGGAAAGAGATACCTTGATCTCTACTTTTCGGAGTAATCCTATTGATAATCTTTTTTCCAAAAGCATCATATAATTCAATGTTTACTTGACTATCTGCTAAAGGGCAATCTTTTAAGTCAATTGTACAACTACCTACACAAGGATTAGGGTAAACGTGTAAGGTGCAAATCCCATCATCATCTTGATTGAAATTAACAGCTAGTAAATCTATATATTCAAATTTTCCGTCAAAATCAGTTTGCTTTAATCTATAATATGAAGTTCCCATCAAAGGCGAATCGTCAAATAAATCATATTCTTTAGTCGCATTACTATTACCGTTCCCTGGTATTTCTCCTATTTCTTCAAAATCTAATCCATTTTGACTCCTTTCTATTGTAAAGAAATCATTATTAATTTCAGCGGATGTTTTCCATGTTAGTTTTACAGCAGTATTATCTATTTCGGCTTCAAAACTGATTAAAGTAACTGGTAATGCTGCACCAAAGACAAAATAACCAGCAACATCTCCATCTGAAGTTCTCCACACTTCTGTTTCACATATTTCAATTTTATTATTTGCACCACCACCACCACCAGTTGAAGTTACAAGACCTCCTACATTTACTATAATGCCAGAACCACACGGTAGTTTTAGTTTTTGTCCATTGGTATTAAAATCTAAAGTACCATCAATTGTTATAAACATTGGGGATCCGCATGCAGAATAATCTAATTGGGTTTCAACAGTAATAACATCTCCAGCAAGTATAGTTATTGTATCACCACAAGCTGGAACACTAGGTGTCCATGTCGCATCTATACTCCAGGCACCACCGCCTGTACCATTAGAAGTAACTATTGTTGCAAAACTGATATTACAGAGTAAACTGCTTAGAATTATAGTTGTAAGAATGGGTAATTTGTACATAGTATATGTTTTAAGGTAAATACGATTTAAGAATAAATAGGTTGCGTTTATAGGTGAGAAAATGATGTTTAACGACAATAATTGAAGGTTTGTCCTTTGCTTTTAAAACAAATTAATCTGCTTACTTTCTAATTCTAATAAAAATTTCTTTCGCCATAAACCACCTCCAAAACCTGTTAAACTACCATCAGAACCTATAACCCTATGGCAAGGAATTATAATGGAAATTCTATTGCTACCATTTGCTGTAGCAACTGCTCTAATAGCTTTTAAGTTCCCTACAGCAATTGCTTGCTCTTTATATGTTCTGGTGCTTCCATAGGGGATGTTCAATAATTCTTTCCATACTTCAATTTGAAAATCTGTTCCTATTAAATCTAGTTGAACAGTGAAAGAAGTTCGTTCTTTATTAAAGTATTCATGTAATTCTTTTTCGAGTTGCTTAATAAATGAATTACTGCCTATTACAGAACTATAGTCCAATTTCGTTTTAAATTCATCTTTTTTTTCGAACTCCAGCATACATATACCTTTAAAGGTAGATCCAGCTGTCATTGTGCCTATTGGAGTATTGATGTGAGCTATTGTAATCGTATCTTTTGGCATCTAAACTATTGATTCACCATTTAGATCAGTGGTAACACTTTCACTCATATAATCAAAAAATGGGCGCATTTTTTTAAAGGTATCATTTATTTTCTTGTGAAAATCAGGGCTTAATACTTCTTTATCTGTAAATTTTTTAGAGATAATAAATTGCTTGTAGCGTAGTAAATCGATAGCTGGATGCTCTTTATTAAAACCCTTAGGGCAAGTTTTTAACTGTTCACCATCTAATGTTCCAAATGTATCCTTAAATGATTTACTCGTTAATATTTTCCTTAACCCCGTATCATCCGAAGCAATATCTTCTCTAATTCGTTGTAAATCGTCTTTATTGGGACTCCAAAACCCACCTCCAACCATAGTGTTTCCTTGTTCTATATGAAAATAATAACCTCCTCTTAGTTGTTTCGTAGACCTCTTAAAACCACCAGCCCAATGTGTTTTATAAGGCGATTTATCTTTAGAAAATCGGACATCTCTATAAATTCTAAACAGACTTTTTTTGCCCGTTGGAGTTTCAATGTTATCGTGCTTATTCATCTCTAATAGTAATGCATCAGCAAAATCAATTGTATTTTGATGTTGAATTAAATATTCATCTTTATGAGTATTAAACCAATCACGGTCATTGTTTTTCTTTAATTGTTTTAGAAAATTGAAATTAGCTTTAGATATAGTTGACATATTAAGATTTTATATTGAAGTATGAAATTACATATTTTACTTTATTTTTGAGAAAAATAACATACACATGAAGAATTTTTTATTTACCCTATTTATATTTTCATTCTCTACAATTATAACAGCGCAACCTGAAGAGGGTTACCAATACACTCAGAATAAAACATATACCTATCAACAAGCACAAGATATTTATAAATCTTTGGCAAAAAAATATGATAAAGCAAAATTTTACCCTGTAGGAAAAAGTGATATTGGCTTAGATATTAATGTGTTTATTATTTCTGGAGATAAAGATTTTAATCCTAAATCTTTACAAGATAAAAATAGGAGTGTATTACTCATTAATAATGCTATTCATCCTGGTGAACCTTGTGGTGTAGATGCAAGCATCAAATTGGCTTATGATTTATTATCAAGTGATAAATATGCAGAGCTTCTAGAACAAACTTTAGTATGTATTATTCCTTTTTATAATGTTGGAGGAGGATTAAATAGAAGCTGCTGTAGTAGAGCAAATCAAAATGGACCAGAAGAATATGGCTTTAGAGGAAATTTTAAGAATAGAGATTTAAACAGAGACTTTATAAAATGTGATACAAAGAATGCACAAATATTTACTCAAATATACCATACTTGTAAGCCAGATGTGTTTATAGATACCCATACTACTAATGGTTCTGACTTTCAATATACGATGAGTCTAATTGCTAGCCAGCCAGATAAATTGAATCAACACTTAAGAGATTACCTTAGAAATACTATGCTTCCTTTTTTGTATGAAGACATGAAAAAAAAGAAGAAAGAGATTATCCCGTATGTATATAACTATAAAAAAACACCAGATGATGGAATTAAAGACTATTTAGATAGTCCAAGATACTCTACAGGATATTCAACATTATTTAATGGGATAGGTTTTGTAACAGAAGCTTTGAAGTATAAACCATATAAAGATAGGGTAGAGCATACTTATGAGTTTTTGATGACTACCCTAAAATGGATGTACAAAAACCATGATGAGCTTAAAGCTGTTAGAAAAAAGGCTATAGAAGATGTGATTAGCCAAACAGAATTTGAATTGGCCTGGATACATGATACAACTCTTTATGAGCAAATTGATTTTAAAGGGTATGAAGTTGAATATGTAGAAAGTGAATTTGGTGAGAATGCTAAATATCAAACCTATAACCAGAATAAGCCTTACACTAAAAAGATAAACTATTATAACAGGTATAAAGCAACTACAAAAATAACTAAGCCAACGGCATATATAATTCCACAAGCATATACTAAAGTAATTGAGCGATTTAAATGGAATAAAATCAATATGAAACAGTTAACAAAAGATACGATTGCAGATGTTGAGATGTATTATATCACAGATTATAAAACTGTTAAACAACCGTATGAAGGACACTACTTGCATTATGGAGTTACAGTAAAAACTAAGGTTGTACCTGTAAAGTTTTATAAAGGTGATTATATTGTTTTCGTTAATCAACCAGGCAATCGTTACATAGTAGAAACACTTGAGCCACAAGGAATGGATTCCTTTTTTGCTTGGAATTTCTTTGATGGAATATTACAGCAAAAAGAATGGTTCTCTGCATTTTCTTTTGAAGCAACAGCGAAAGAGATGTTGGCTAATGACAAAAATTTAAAAGCTGATTTTGATAAAAAGAAACAAGAAGATAGCGAATTTGCTAAAAGTCGTAATCAACAATTATTTTACCTGTACAAGAAGTCACCTTATTATGAAGACACTCATAATAGGTACCCAATTGCTCGACTAATTAAGAATTAGGAAAGATTAAGTATTCAACCACTTAATAAATTTCTGAAATCCACTTAGCTGAGCTACTACTTCTTTTTCTTTTTCTTCTTGAACTTGAACTTCAACCTTTTCTTCTTTAGCTTCAATTATTTTTTTGTGTTTCTTTTTAGATGAAACACTTGTAGTGCCAGCATGTTTTAGAGCGTAATGGTCTGCTTGTTTAGCTTTACGTTTATCTTCTAACTTTT
>JAESUI010000363.1 GCA_016763135.1 Flavobacteriales bacterium | reverse complement strand
TTTCATATTCATATTTGGCGGCTTGTTGTGCAGTAGCTTTTTGAGTAGCTTCATTGTTAATGCTATCTCTCATGGTAATGGATAATTGGTACATTTCTAATGCTTGCATTCCTTTTCCTTGCTCTTCATAAACCCTGCTTAATAATTCAGCTGCACTTTTAATGTTTTCTGGAAAACCAATTTCCCTAGATAATTTCAATGATTTTAACCCATATTCTAAAGCCAAGGGTATATTTCCTTGGTCAGTATAAATAGCTCCAATGTTGTTTAAGCTTACAGCTGTTCCTCTTTTGTTTCCAATTTCTTTTTTTATCTTCAAGCTTTTAGAATGGTATTCGAGTGCTTTTAGAATATCTCCTTGATTATTATAAATAACTCCAATGTTGCTTAACGTATTAGCTGTTCCACTTTTGTTTCCAGTTTCTTCCCATATTTTTAAGCTTTTATGGTAATTTTCGAGTGCTTTTGGTATATGATCTTCTTGTTTAGCATAAAGAATCCCAATGTTGTTTAAACTAGTTGCGATACCTTTTCTGTTTCCAATTTCTTTATCTATTTTCAAGCTTCTATGGTAGTATTCGAGTGCTTTTGGTATATATCCTTGATCAGCATAAATACCACCAATGTTGTTTAAAGTGTTAGCTGTTTTATTTCTGTTTCCAATTTCTTCATCTATTTTCAAGCTTTTATGGTAATATTCGAGTGCTTTTGGTATGTCTCCTTGATTATAATAAACAATACCAATGTTGTTTAAGCTTACAGCTGCTCCACTTTTGTTTCCAATTTCTGCATAAATTTTTAAGCTTTTATGATAGTGTTTAAGTGCTTTTTGGATATCTCCTTGCTCAGCATAAATACTCCCAATGTTGTTTATGCTTATCGCTGCACCACTTTTATCTCCAATTTCTGCATAAATTTTCGAGCTTTTATAATAGTATTCAAGTGCTTTTGGGATATCTCCTTGTCCATCATAAACACTTCCAATGTTGTTTAAACTAGTTGCGATACCGCTTTTATTTTTAATTTCCTCCTCTATCCTCAAGCTTTTATGGTAGTATTTAAGCGCTTTGGAAACATCTCCTTGATTATAATGGATAATTCCAATATTCCCCAGAGCAAGGGCAAGAGAAGTCAACAAGCTCTTTTTAGTTTGGATGGGAGGGTGAGAATTTAGTGCTTTTTTAATTAAACCATATTGAAAAAATTGATATTTACTCCAATCGTTATGCATCATGTTTTCACATATGTTAGTAAGTGAATTTATTTTACTGGCATCATCTTTTGCTTTGTGGTAGAGTTTAAGAGATGTTTCTAATAATTCTTTGTCAGGTGGCGTTAGCTCTTCTAATACTAGAGAATCAATAAGGTAGTAGTTTTTATCTGCAAAATTTTGAGCAAAACATTGTCTGTCCTTCGATAAACTCAGAATAAAAAGGAGAAAAAGTATATGTTTTAGACGCTTCAATTATCCAATATAAGCCAAACATAAATCAATAGTAGCTTCTATTCCTTTTATGTGGGTACGCTCTGTTCCGTGTGAAGCAGCAACTCCCATTCCAATTAACGCTACTCTAAAATCGTTACCAGCACGCAATGCTGCAGAGCCATCAGAGCCATAAAAAGGATATACATCTACTTTGTAAGGGATATTATTTTCGTTGGCTAAATCAACCAATTTTTTTCTAAACTCATAATCATAAGGGCCACTAGAATCTTTAGCACAAATAGAACAACTAACTTCGTTGCCTTGACAATCATCTCCTAAAACACCCATGTCAATTACCAATAATTCTTCTATCTCATCAGAGTAACCAACTGTTCCTCCGTGCCCAACTTCTTCATAATTAGAAAAGAAAATTTCTACAGGAGCTTCCTTACCTTGTTCTTTTAATCTTCTTGCCAATTCAAACAACACGTAACATCCGGCCTTGTTATCTAAAAAACGAGATTTAATGTGCCCACTTTCTAATTCTTCATATTTTACATCAACACAAATAATATCGCCAACTTCTATCTGTAATTTTTCAACATCTTCTTTTGTATACACCTCAGAATCAATTCTAATGTGCATACTTTTTATGCTGCGTTGTGTTTTTTCTTTTTCATTATTCGCATGAACTGAGGGGTTGTTCACCAAAATAGTCCCAGTAAATGTTTTACCAGAATGTGTAATAATTTTCACGTACTCTCCTTCGGCTCCTGTCAAGGAAAGCCCTCCCAATAAAGAAAAAGATAAGGTGCCATCTGACTTAATACCCGAAACAATAGCTCCTAAAGTATCAACATGGCCAGCAATTGCCAATGTTGGATTAGCACCCAAAGCACATTTTACAGCACCCTTATTGGTGTATTCTGGTGAATAACCATAACTGGTTAATAAATCAAAAATGTATTTACTGGCATTATCAGTGTAGCCAGTTGGTGAATCAATTGCTATTAATTCCTTAAGCGTGTTGTACTTTTTCATTATTTAATAGGTTATTTTCAACTAAATATTCTGCTATTTGTACTGCGTTGGTAGCAGCTCCTTTTCTTAAATTATCTGTAACCACCCACATGTTTATCGTGTTGGGTTGAGAGTCATCTCTTCTAATTCTTCCTACAAAAACATCATCTTTATCTGCAGCATACAAAGGCATTGGATAAGTGTTGGTGTCTAAATTATCTTGTAAAGTAATTCCATCAGTTTCGTGTAAAATTTTACGAACATCAGCAACATCAAAATCATTTTCAAATTCAATATTAATAGATTCAGAATGACCACCAACTACAGGAACACGAACGGCTGTTGCTGTAATTTTTAGAGAGTCATCACTTAATATTTTTTTAGGTTCATTTACCAATTTCATTTCTTCTTTGGTATAGCCGTTATCTTCAAAAACATCACAATGAGGGATACAGTTTTGGTCTATCGGATAAGGATAAGCCATTTCTCCGTCTTTTCCATTTCTTTCATTTTCTAATTGTTGAACAGCTTTTACTCCAGTGCCAGTAATGGACTGATAAGTAGAAACAATGGTTCGTTTTATGGTGTATTTTTTATGAAGGGGATTCATCACCATTACCATTTGTATGGTTGAACAGTTTGCGTTGGCAATTATTTTGTCTGCCGCAGTTAATTCGTTTGCATTAATTTCAGGCACAATTAATTTGTTATTTGGATTCATTCTCCAAGCAGAAGAATTATCAATAACAGTTGTTCCAGCATCAGCAAATTTTGGTGCCCACTCTAATGAAGTGTCCCCACCAGCAGAAAAAATAGCAATATCAGCTTTCATTTCTACATCCGACGAAAATGTGAAGGCAGTACTGGTCAATATATTTGGCGGCATCGTTCGCTGCGATCTGATTGCCGAAGGTGTGATCGGA
>JAESUI010000362.1 GCA_016763135.1 Flavobacteriales bacterium | reverse complement strand
ATTAAAAATGACTGTTGACACAGGAATTGATGAAAGAACAATTGTTTCTGGTATTGCGGAGCATTACAAACCAGAAGATGTTATTGGAAAACAAGTTTCAGCGCTCATAAATTTAGCTCCTCGAAAAATTAGAGGTATTGAATCTCAAGGAATGATTTTAATGGCAGAAAACAATGAAGGCGACTTGGCTTTTGTTTCCCCAGAGAAAGTAATTGATAACGGTGGTGAAGTTCGATAAATACCAATAAACTAATGAACATGAAAATTTTAAAATCTGCTGCTGGTGGATTAATAGCTGCCATTCTATTAATTGGAGTTCTGTTTAAAAGCATGCACTGGCCAGGAGCTGGACCGATGATTGTTTTAGGAAGTAGTTCTCTGGCAATGTACGTCATTCTAGTTTCTGGATTTATAAAGTTTAGTCCACTAACTCCAGGCGAGCAGATGAGAATGTTTGGTTCAAAAAAGTGGATTCTGTCCCTTTCAACATCCGTTTTAATTATTGGGCTATTATTTAAGAGTATGCATTGGCCTGGAGCAGGACCAATGCTAGTTGTTGGTTTTGGGTCACTTGCCTTGGTTTGTTTATTATATATATTTGCGTTTATCGTTAAAAAAGAAGAGTTTAAAGTTACTCCACCATTGTTCTTTATAGTTATTGGAATAAGCGCCATGTTTTTTGGAGTTTCTGTATCAGGTGTTTCAGGTTTCGTAATTAGAGGGATTTCAGATAATGCTATAGGTCTTGAATCTATATCAAAAACTGTTTATACACAGAATACAACATTAATGTATCTGATTCTTCTGAATACAGCAAAGAAGTGTTTACTGCTTCAACTGAATTAGTTAATCACATTGAAAATTTAAAAAGTAAATTATACGAAGTTGTTGATCAATTACCCAAAGAAGTGGCGGATACCATTTCGTTAAATGGAGTTATCTATAAAGACAACTATGATGCTCCTACTTGGATTATGGGGCTAGGAGATCCAAATAACCCCGTAAAAAATTTAGGAGAAGAAATTTACAGCGCTATAACACTTAGAGAGAAAATTGAAAGCTATAATTCTTTAATAAATAAAATTGGAACCGAAGTTACTATGATAAATATAGATGGTTCTTATAATTTTGAAGGGGTACTTGAACCTTGGGAAGTTTCAACATTTTATCACGCACCATTAGCATTTGTTGTTCTTTCTTTAAATCGTATTCAATTAGAAGCAAATATTATTTGCAACACAATCTTAACGAATAACTTATTGGAAGAGAATATTACCTCACCAAAAGACACCATCAATTAAATTATGGAAAACAAGAGACGAAATAGTAGGGACGATAAGCCCAGAAGAAGTGGTAAAGACGAAAAACCAAAAAGAAGGGATAAAGACGACAGACCCAAAAGAAGAGCTGGTACCTACCAAAAAGCTCCTCTTAGAAAACCTTCTGGTAAAAAGAGCAGCAACAATCCGCACACCAAAGCGAATGATGGTAAAACGCGCTTAAACAAGTTTTTGGCACAAGCAGGAATTGCCTCTCGTAGAGAAGCTGATGTTTTAATAAGCTCAGGGGTAGTTACAGTAAATGGGAAGATAATTACAGAAATGGGCTTTAAAGTAGCTCCTGAAGATAAAATAACCTATGGTGGAGAAACCATTAAAAGTGAAAAGAAAGTTTACTTGCTAATGAATAAACCAAAAGATTTTATCACTACCGCTGATGATCCTTTTGGAAGAAGAACAGTAATGCAGTTATTGGGTAAATTAAAACAACGTGTTTATCCAGTTGGAAGATTAGACAGAGCTACTACTGGTCTTTTAATGCTAACCAATGATGGTGAATTAACCAAAAAATTAACTCACCCTAAATACGGTATTAAGAAAATATACAATGTTGGTTTAGATAAAAACGTAACGACAACACACCTTAAAAATTTGTGTGATGGATTTGAGTTGGAAGATGGTTTTACTAAAGCTGATATTGCCGTTCATACTGGTACTGGTGAAAATAAAAAACTAGTAGGCATCGAATTACACTCAGGAAAAAACCGAATTATCAGACGTATGTTTGAGCATTTGGGGTACAACGTGACTAAGCTAGATCGTGTTTATTTTGCTGGTTTAACCAAAAAAGATTTAGCTCGTGGTCAGTGGCGATTCCTAACTCAAAAAGAAGTTGATTTATTGCAAATGAATCAATCATAACTCATTAGCTTCTACACATCCTATTGGTAATAAGTTTCTTTTGATAAAGGAATTTCAATCCATATAAAATAGAATTTTAATGTTTTCGTTATTATATAATATCTGTTTGGATAGTTGTATAAGAGAGTTAGTGTGAAAAAGTTAAAAATCATATCAATAGTTTTAGGGATAATCATTGCGATATTTATTGTAATAGGTATTATTTTCTCAACCTTTTATGAAGACAAAGTAAAAGCATACATCATTGAGCAAGTTAACAACAGCATCAATACCAAAATTGATGTTAAAAACATTGAATTTTCTGTCTTTAAAAAATTCCCTTACGCTTCTCTTGAATTTCAAGAAGTAACTGCTGAAGAAGTTACTGAAAATGATAAAAAAGGAATTTTATTTTCTGCTCAATCAGTTTACTTACAATTTAACATCATTGATATTCTTAATGATAATTACACCATTAAAAAGGTTCAGATTGAAGATGGAATGGTGAACATCAAAATTGATAAGTTTGGAAACGATAATTATCATTTCTGGAAAAAATCTGAAGATTCAGAAAATCAACTTTCCATTGAGTTAGAAAAGCTAACGTTTAAACATTTCAATTTCTATTTTTTGAATGATTACAAAGGGTTAGACATGGACATTGAAGCTATTGGACTATCGCTTTCGGGAAACTTCTCTAAAGATGAGTTCACACTCACCACTCAAGCAAACTTGATGATTAACCAAATCAACGATAAAGGGCAAACAATTCTAAAAAATAAAAATATTACCATAAACACTTCTTTGGCTGTTAACCAGGTTACGAAAATCTATCAGATTAAAAAAGGTGAAATTGCTATTGAGCAACTTAAGTTTAGTCTATCTGGAAACATTGTAAATAAAAAAGTAGGAATTAATTTAGACATCCATTCTAAAGGAAATGAATTAGAAATTGAAGAACTATTTTCACTATTACCAGCAAAACAAAGAGAAGCCTTGGCAGCCTATAAAGCAGAAGGAAAAATAACCTATACCTCTACCATTAAAGGTGAATTATCCATTAAAGAATCACCAGCATTTGATGCAGAGTTTAGTATAAAGGATGGAGTAATTACGGAAAAATCTTCTAACAAATCATTAACCAATTTAAATGTAACTGGAACTTTTACCAATGGACAAGGAAGTGATAATAATATTTCTAAATTAAATTTAAATCAACTCGAAGCCGACTTTGGTGCTGGGCATATTTCTGGAAATTATGTAATTACTAACTTTAGCAATCCTCACATAAAATTTGATGCTAAAGCAAATATTGACATTGCAACAGCCAAAGATTTTTTTAAACTAGATAGTTTAGAAGTTGCCTCTGGAAATCTAGAAATCAACCTCAAATATGATGGATATATTGAGGAGTTGAGCAATATTAAAGCCTCTGAATTGAGAAAACTAAACGCTAGTGGAACAGCTAGACTAACTAATACCAATTTAAAATTAGTTGATAACCCTACAAACATCAAAAACATAAATGGATCGTTTAAGTTTAACAACAACGATGTGCAAATTGATACGCTTAATTTTAAAATAAACGAAAGTCATTTTGAGTTAGATGGAAAATTTAAAAACCTGCTCGCTTTCCTATTTGTTGATGGAGAATATTTGGCAGTCAAGACCAATTTCCATTCTAACAAGTTAGTGTTGGATGAACTTTTAACTAAAAGCAACAGCTCTAATAACTCGGAAGAATACACATTAAATCTTCCAAAAAACATTGTGCTTCTATTTAACGCTAAGATAGATACCTTTCAATTTAGAAAATTTTCAGCAACAAATTTTAAAGGTCATATTCAACTAGAAGATAGAGTATTAACTGCAACTGACGTTTCCTTTAATTCGATGAAAGGAACAGTTAAAGGAGACATTGCTTTAGATGATTCTAAAGAAAATGAAGTACTCATAACCAGTAAGATTTACACCGAAAATGTTGATGTATATGAACTATTCTATCAATTTGAAAACTTTGGACAGAAAGCAATTAGTGCTAAAAATATAAAAGGAAGAACAAGTACTACAGTTGAATTTGCTTCAGTTTTTGACAAGCACCTCCATGTAAAAAAAGATAAAATCTATGTACTGGCTGATATTAACATCACTAACGGTGAACTGATTAATTACAAACCAGTCTTAGCATTAAGCAAGTACATTGAAGTTGAAGAATTAGAGCACATCAAGTTTAAAAGCCTCATTACCCAGATAGAAATAAAAAATCAAACCGTTTACATTCCAAAAACAGATATAAAGTCCAATGCGTTAGACTTAACCATTTCTGGAACACACACTTTTGACAATGTAATTGATTATCGATTTAAGCTATTAATGAGTGATGTACTTTGGAAAAAAGCGAAAAAGAACAAGAAAGAAAATTCTGAATTTGGATACATTGAAGATGATGGATTAGGAAGAACAGCCTTATTCTTACACATGACTGGAACAATGGCTAATTACAAGATTAGCTATGACACCAAAGGGCTAAAAGAAAGTTTTAAAGAAGATTTTAAAAAAGAGGGTAATACCTTAAAGAAGATTTTAAATAATGAGTTTGGCTGGTTTAAAAAAGACTCTAATGCCACAAAAGAAGAGAAACCGAAAGATGATGGATTTATTATAGAATGGGAAGAAGATGATGAGGAAAAAGAAGATACAAACAAAAACAGTAAAACTGCTGATAAAAAGAAAAAAGAAAAGAAGAAGAAAAAGGGTTTAGGTAAATTCATTGATAAGATTGCTGAACCTGATGATGAAGAATATGAGGATTTTGATGATATTTGAGACATGATGGATAACTCTATTTTAAAAGATATAATAGAATGGGATATTGTTAACTGGTCAAAAAGCAATTAATTATTGGGAAAATAATACCTACTTAGATATTAAGAAATTGAATTGTTTAGAACTAGGCAGCAGAAAAGGTGGACTATCACTATGGCTAGCATTAAAAGGAAACCAAGTTATTTGCTCAGATTTAAACTCTCCCGAAGAAAAAGCAAAAGAAATGCATAATAAATATGGTTTAGCCAATAACATCACTTACCAAAGTATTAATGCAGCAAAAATTCCATTTCAAAATGAATTTGATATTGTTGTTTTTAAATCTATACTAGGGAGTATTTGCAGAAATGGTAATGATAAATTAAAAAAAGAAGTTATAGATGGTATTTATACATCACTAAAGCCTGGTGGGAAATTATTGTTTGCAGAAAATTTAAATTCTTCATTCTTACACCAATTTTTTAGAAAAAAATTCACAAATTGGGGCTCAAAATGGAATTACCTAACATACAATGAAACAGCACATTTATTTTCTTCTTTTAGCAAAACAGATTACATTACAGTAGGCTTTTTTGGTGCATTTGGAAGATCAGAAAAACAACGTAATTTTTTAGGGAAAATTGACCAAGTTATTGGGAAATTAATACCTAAAAGCTCAAAATACATATTAATAGGAATAGCTGAAAAATAAAAAATATGAGTAAGACAATTAACTACTCCAATGATGATATTACCATCAACTGGAAACCCGATTTATGTAAACATGCAGCAGAATGTGTAAAAAGATTACCTAAAGTTTATAATCCAACAGCAAAACCTTGGTTAACTATTGAAAATGCTACAACGGAAGAACTGAAATCACAAATTTCAGCTTGTCCTTCTGGTGCGCTAACTTTTATAGAAAAATAGATTTCAAAAATCCAAATACTTTTCTCAAAACATAACT
>JAESUI010000361.1 GCA_016763135.1 Flavobacteriales bacterium | reverse complement strand
GGAATAGCTATCTCAGTTGGTGGAGTCGCTTCACCTTCCTCCATTTCCGATTCGGTTGCTTCTTCATAAACTTCCGTTTTTACTTGTGCGGCAAAATTTGAGTCTAAATCATCGGGAAAGTAATCTTGATCACCTGCACAAGAATAAAATAGTGTAAAAACAATGGTTAGAATAATTATAAAATATTTTTTCATGGTTTTAAATTTTAGGTCAATACTAAACGATTAAAAAAAGCGAGCATTACTGCCCGCTTTTCTTGGAATAAATTATTCCTCTTCTCTCACTTCTTCTTTAACTACTGGCTCAAATTGAACTGTATCATGATCCATTACAATAGAGTCTTCGACTAATGAGTCTAGATCGAAAATCTGATCATCTATCTGATCCAAATCGATGATGTTTTTCTCGACAGCATCAGATTCGCATGCGATTAATGATACACTTACAACTCCTAAACAAAGAATTGCTTTAACTAATTTTTGCATTAAATTTTTCATAACTTTAATTTTTTGGTTAAACAATAGCCCAAACATATCAGGTATATTTTCGAACCATGAGAATAATAGTTGTAAACCATTTGTAAATTATTTTACAAATTGAAAAACAGGCTGAAAGCCATTAAAATTAGTGTCAAACCAAGAATTAATATATTTTGAGGTTTTAAAAAAAGAAGTTGTAAAAACGCTTCAAACTTCTCATTCTGTAAATTCTGACATCAAAAACTGGAAAGGACAAGAGATAATTTACCTCCAAGATGATTTATCTGATAAAGTAAACGGAAGGATTAGTGAAAAATGGTTTTATACGCACATAAAGTCAGATTCAGGAAAGCTACCAAGAATTGACATGCTTAATATTCTTTCTGAATATACTGGGCACCAAAATTGGAATAATTTAAAAAGTAAATTTCCACAAGCTAAAAGCAAAAAAAAATCATCTTTGATTAGTAAAAAAATGCTAATTGGGTTAATTATTGGATTATCATTAATTAGTGGAAAAGTCATAAATGACAAGTTCTTTCCTGCAGATAACGTTTACAAATTTTGTTTTGTTGATGCCGATTTAAAAACTCCCATTACAAATTCTCCGATATGGATAGTTTGGATGGTTGATAGTGAATCACCAATGGTTTCAAAATGTGATTCTATGGGTTGCTTTCAATTTACTACTCAAAAAGAAAAGATTCAATTTATAGTTAGATCTCCATATTATAAGCCTGATACTATTACACGAGTTCTTTACGATAAGAAAATTAGAGAGGAGCAAGTACAACTAAAAACGAATGATTATGCGTTGATGATTCATATGTTCTCTAAATCTAAAGTAAAAAATTGGAGAAAAAGACGATCTCAACTCAACCAAATGTTAGCTGACAATGCGAAAATTTACCAAGTATCTGACGATGGGAAAACGGGTATGGAAATCTATAATAAAAAGGATTTCATTAATAAATTAACTACACCTTTAAGAAGTTTAAAAAACATAGAAATTATAGAAACCATATACAGTGGCGACAAAATTTCAATTTTAAGATTTACACAAAATGATGAATAAGCTATTATTAAATATTACTACTATTTTTTTCATATTAGTTCTATTCTCTTGTGCTGGAGAAGATATGAAAAATGACAACATTTCAACTGAAACAGCAAAATCAACTACAACTGAAACAGATGAGCCAAAAGAAATCATATCAGTATTAGAAAGAGGAGATGCCGAATTAACTTCAGAGCAAAAAGAAGCTTTTCAATTAAGGGCTATTCAAAAAATTGAAGATTTTATTGATTACCTGAGAATCATTTCAGACCCGAAGGTTAATAATGATTTAAAAGAACATTCTTATCAACTGGCATTAGGATTATTTATAAATGATTCTACATTTTTTTCAGATTCAGCAATAACTAATCCTTCTAATAGCATATTTTTAACAGATTACTTAACTAAGATGAAATCTCGTAAAAATCCATTTACCGTAAACATAAAAAACATTCAATTTTCTGAAAAATTAGAATTAGATTCTCTTAATATATATAAAGGCAGTATGATTATGTCTTTAGGAATAAAACAAAAAACAGTAGTCAAAAATATAGATGTACACTTATTGGAAATTCAGAAAATATTTGGTGATAGCACTCTGGCAATAATGGAAGTACGTTTAGGAAATATATATTAACTTTTTTACTCTGAATGTAATTCGCTATCTTTCCAGTGATGATTTTGAAATCTCTTGTAAAATCTTGTTTTATTTTTTTTATCACATGTTTAATGTGTTGTTTTTCTTTTGATGCAAAAAGCAACAGTTTAGATAGCCTTTTAAAACTAGAATCTTCATTACCAAACGACACAAATAAAATAAAAGTGTTAATGGAAATTTCGGACATATACATTGAAGTTAGTTTCGTTAAAACGATAAAATACTCTAAGCAAGCTTTAAGAATCTCTAATTTACTGGGGTATGATGATGGTGTATTAGAAAGTTTATTAAGCTTAGCAAATGCTTATGACTATATAGGTAGATACTCAGAATCTCAAGAAATGAATTTTAAAATATTGGCTATTTATGAAGCTGATAATAACATAGTAGGAATGAATAACACCTTCAACAACATTGGTATTATACATTACTATTTAGGCAATTATAAACAAGCAATAGAATTTACAGAAAAAGCCCTTAGTTATTTTATAGCAGAAAATGATTCTAACGGAATGTCTATTTGCTACAACAATTTAGCAAATTCATACTCTGATGAATTAGATTATGATAAAGCTCTAGTGTTTTATTTTAAAGCTCTTGCTATTGATGAAGCAAACAATGATTTAGGAGGAGTTTCATTAATAAAAGGAAACATTGGAGAAGTTTACATTGAGCAAGAAAAATACGATGATGCCTTTATCTACTTAATAAGCGCATTACAAGCTGCAGAAAAAACGAAAGATGAATGGCAACAAGCCAATGTATTTGCTGCCTTAGGTGATTTACTCTCTCGTCAAAATAAACTATATGAAGCAATTAGTTTTTTACTCCAAGCTTTAGAAATAAATGAAACAATTGGTGCAAAAGCAGAAACAGGCGAAATATACAACGCAATTTCAAAAGTGTTTGAACAGAAAGGAGACTATATACAATCTCTGCATTACATTAAATTAAAGAATGAAATTAATGATGAGCTATTCTCAGAGGAAAGTTCTGGGCAAATAGCAGAAATGAATGCTCTTTATGAAATTAGCGAAAAAGAGAAAGAGATACTAAAACAAGAAGCTTTCGCATCTTTACAACAAACTCAAAAAACGGCATTAATAGTTGGTTCTTTAATTGGATTCTTGCTGCTCTTTATTATTGTTGGGATTTCTGTTAAAGGTAATCTGAATAAAAGAAAAACAAACCAGACTCTTGAACTACAAAAACAGCAAATTGAAACTAAAAATAGGGACATTACAGATAGTATTCAGTATGCTAAACGAATTCAGGGTGCTATTCTACCCTCTGATAAATTCATTAAAAAACACTTAAAAGAAAGCTTTGTTTTATACCTACCTAAAGATATAGTAGCTGGAGATTTTTACTGGATGGACACAAAAGGGGATGACATTCTTTTTGCAGCAGCAGATTGCACCGGACATGGTGTTCCTGGGGCAATGGTAAGTGTAGTTTGCCACAATGCATTGAATAGAGCTGTTCGCGAGTTTGGTTTATCAGAACCTGCGAAAATCTTAGATAAAGTTACCGAATTAGTTATTGAAACTTTTGAGCAAAGTGATGCTAACATTAAAGACGGGATGGACATAGCACTATGTTCCTTAAATACTGCAACAAATGAATTACAATATTCTGGAGCAAACAATTCTTTATATATTATTCAAGATAACGAATTAATTGAAACAAAATCTGACAAGCAGCCAATTGGTAAGTACATGAATATAAAACCATTTACTAATCATAAACAAATACTGAATAAAGAAGATAAAATTTACCTTTTTACCGATGGCTATGCTGATCAATTTGGTGGAGAAAAAGGAAAAAAATTCAAGTATAAACCCTTTAAAGAATTACTATTAAAAAATAGTAATAGATCCATGAAAGAGCAATTAGATGGTCTTGCCAACTCATTTAATAACTGGAAAGGCGATTTAGAACAAATAGATGATGTGTGCGTTATCGGTGTAAGGATTTGATGCATCAAATAACGAAGACCTGACAACACCATCTCAAACTTGATTTGGTATCTAACCTTATTGGTGTTAGAATTTGATTACTCTACAATCATTACTAAGTA
Source organism: Flavobacteriales bacterium (assembly GCA_016763135.1). GTDB lineage: Bacteria > Bacteroidota > Bacteroidia > Flavobacteriales_E > Vicingaceae. The sequence continues at coordinate 5,337 of JAESUI010000361.1, read as the reverse complement.
CTTTGATGAAGCCCAAAAGGCTTTCGCATCAATAATTATTAGCTTATCAGCTACACCATCTTCACCTTCTATTTTATACGAATCCGTAGGGTGATTGGTAATGATTTTCACTTTCTTACTCATCAATTCAATTTCATTAATTAAAGTTATATCTACTTGAGTAAAATATTCTTTATTAAAATCATCCGAAAGCTTTTCGGCTTTCCCTATCCCAATAAAACCACCTTTTTTAGTTATTACTCCTTGCTCTTTTAATTCTTTAGAAGAACCATAACAATAATATGCTGTATTCAACCTATCCTCCTGATCTCCTAATTCCTCTATTCTATTATTATACTCTTCAAACAATACCATTAGCTGCTTATTTGCTTCTGCTAATTGAGAATGTAAATCAGCTATTTCTGCATCCTTTTCTTGCATTCGATTAGCCAAACTTTCAATCATAGTTTCTAATTCTTTGATTTTTAAATTTGATTCTCTTTTCGATTTACTAAATTTTGCATTTAATGAAGCCATTTTTTCTTTATTCTCTAATAATAGATTAGAGATTAAATCAATATCATCCATTATTTGATCTTTCATATTATCATCCATCTCAATATTCCCACTTTCAAATCTTGCAGTAATGATATTTTCTCTCTCTTTAATGGTAGCTAGATTTGCTTCAATCTCATTCATTGACCCAATAAAATCAACAATAATTGCTTCTTTCCCTTCTAAATTATTGTTAGCTTCTAATTTTTCAGCCTCCAGTGCAGCAATTTTATTTTCTAACTCATCTGTATTACAAGCGAAAAATAGCGTTACTAAACCAAATAGAAATGTTGCCTTAAATAGTCTTGAAATTGTCATAAATCTTCTTTTTTTAATGGAACTCACTAATCCTAACTTTATTTCTTTTAACATCAACATAATTGTTATTTTTATCTTCTAAAATTATGTCCTATGCAAATTAAACGAATATTTTTACTAATAGTTATAGCTTTCGCATTAAATTCTTGTATTAATACAATTGATGGTAATGGCGAAGTAATCAAAGAACAAAGAGAAGTATCCTCTTTTAATAAAATTGACATCTCTGGTGCTTATGAAGTTTTAATTAACCAAGGTGATGAAGAAAGACTTGAATTGGAGGTTGATGAGAACTTATTAGAATACATTGAAACAGAAATAAAAAACAACACACTTTATATTTCTTCTAAACAAGCTATTGGAAATGCTACATCTCTAAAGCTCTACATTACTATTGTTGATGTAGAAGATATTGATGTTTCTGGAGCAATCAAATTGAGAAATAAAGGAACTTATAAAGCCTCAAGTTTAGAAATAGACGTTAGTGGTGCTGCAGATATTGACCTTGATGTAGATGTAGAAAACTTAACTATGGATATGAGTGGGGCAAGTGAAACAACACTTTCTGGAACTGCCAATAATTTTGAAATAGAAATTTCTGGTGCTGGAGAATTACAAGCTAAAAAGTTAAAAACAAGAAATACAACCATTGATATTTCTGGAGCAGGAAGTGCAGTTGTTCACGCAAAAAAGACACTTAATGTTTCAGTTTCTGGTGCAGGAAGTGTAAAATATAAAGGTAATCCTAAAGTAAAAGAAGATATTAGCGGGGCTGGTTCTGTAGAGAAGTTGTAACATGGAAAAGTTATTAGAAATTTACAACCGAGTTAACCAATTTGGTAAAGAGAATGGTTTGGAGTTAACCGTAATAAAACCTGGTGAGATTACTTATAAAATGGAGGTTTTACCAAAACATTTGGCAACCCCTAAAACTATACATGGTGGAATGATAGCTGCTATGATGGATGGAGTTATTGGTGTTGCTGCATTAAGTTTAGTAGCACCAGAAGGCAGATTGGTTAGTACGGTTGAGTACAAAATCAATTACTTTAAACCTAGCTTTTTAGGAGATACATTAACTGGTAAAGGTAGAGTTGATAATGCAGGGAAAAGAATCATCCACACATCAGGAGAAATTTACAATCAACATAATGAAATAATCGCTAAAGCTATGGGAACATTTAATGCATACCCTATTGAAAAAAGTGACGTAGCTGAATATATAAAAGATACAAACCAACAACTATGAGAAAAATAATCATCATCGCATTAACACTTGCTTTAGCAATAAACGTTAATGCACAAAAAAAGAAGAAATCTGAGCCAAAAAGTAAATACAACTCTGGTTTGTATAGTGCTTTAAAGTTTAGAAGTATTGGTCCTTCCTTTACTTCTGGAAGAATTGCTGATATAGCAGTTAATCCTAACAACACTTCTCAATATTATATAGCTGTAGCTTCTGGTGGGGTATGGAAAACAAATAATGCTGGAAATACTTACACTCCAATTTTTGATGGACAAGGCTCCTACTCTATTGGTTGTGTAACTATTGATCCGAATAATGATAATGTAATATGGGTAGGAACTGGAGAAAACAATAACCAAAGGAGTGTTGCTTATGGTGATGGTGTTTACAAATCAAAAGATGGTGGTAAAACATGGAAAAATATGGGGTTAAAAACTTCAGAACATATTGGAAACATTATTGTTCACCCAAAAAATTCTAACATTATTTATGTTGCAGCTTATGGCCCATTATGGTCAGCAGGTGGAGAAAGAGGAGTTTATAAAAGTATTGATGGCGGAAAAACTTGGAAAAGGATTTTACACATTAGCGATGATACAGGAATTGCAGAAATTATAATGGATCCAAGAAATCCAAAAGTAATGTACGCCTCTGCTCATCAAAGAAGAAGACATGTGTTTACTTATCTTGGAGGTGGTCCAGAATCTGGTCTTCATAAGACAACTGATGGTGGTAAAACATGGTCTAAAGTTAATAGCGGTTTACCAAAAGTAGATATGGGAAGAATTGGTTTAGCCATTTCTCCTGCTAATCCAGAATACATTTATGCCATTGTAGAAGCAGCTCAAGGTAAAGGTGGTTTTTACAGAAGCACAAACAGAGGTGCAAGCTGGGAAAAAAGAAGTAGTTATACTACAAGTGGTAATTACTACCAAGAAATCATTTGCGATCCTAACGATGAAAATAAAGTTTTCTCAATGAGTACTTGGTTGCACCACACCGAAGATGGTGGTAAAACATTTAAAAAAAGTGGGGAAAAAAGTAAGCACGTAGACAACCATTGTATGTGGATTGACCCAACTGACACTAAACACTGGGTAGTTGGTTGTGATGGTGGAATGTATGAAACATGGGATCATGCAGCCAACTGGCAATTTAAAGCCAACTTACCTTTATCCCAATATTACAAAGTAGCATTAGACAATGCTTATCCTTTTTATAACATTTATGGAGGAACACAAGATAATAGTAGCCAAGGTGGGCCTTCAAGAACAACCAATAACGTAGGAATTGTAAATTCTGATTGGTTTATTACTGTGGGTGGAGATGGTTTCCAATCTCAAATTGACCCAACAGATGAAAACATTGTTTATTCTCAATCTCAATATGGAGGATTAGGCAGATACGATAAAAAAAGTGGTGAAAAAGTAGACATTCAACCTTATCCTAAAAAGGGTGGAGATGCATTAAGATGGAACTGGGATGCTCCTTTATTAATTAGTCCTCACAATAATAAAACACTCTATTTTGCTGCTCAGAAATTATTTAAAAGTGAAGACAGAGGTGATACTTGGATAGAAATTAGTGGTGACTTAACCCGCAATTTAGATAGAAACCAATTTAAGGTAATGGATAAAGTTTGGAGTATTGATGCGGTAATGAAAAACCGTTCTACTACTATTTACGGAAATATTGTTGCCTTTGATGAATCTCCGAAACAAGCAGGTTTATTGTATGTGGGTACTGATGATGGTTTAATTCAAGTTTCAGAGAATGATGGTGGAAGTTGGACAAAATACATTAGTGCACCTGGTGTACCAGCCATGACTTATGTAAACATGCTAAAAGCATCAAACCATGATGCAAATACTGTTTTTGCAGTATTTAACAATCATAAAAAAGGTGACTTTAAACCTTACTTATTAAAGAGTAACAATAAAGGAAAAACATGGGTTTCTATTGTTGGGGATTTACCAAAAAAAGGAGCTGTTTTTTGTATAGAGCAAGACCATGTTAATCCGAACATATTATTTGCAGGAACAGAATTTGGTGTTTTTGTAACATTAAATGGAGGTAAGCATTGGACACAATTAAAGTCTGGACTACCAACTATAGCCATTAGAGATATGGAAATTCAACAAAGAGAAAACGATTTAGTGTTGGCATCTTTTGGTAGAAGTTTTTATGTGTTAGATGATTATTCAGCATTAAGAGAATTAGCTGACGAAAAATTATTAGCAAAACGTTTTCACATTTTTGATGTAAAAAAACAATTGATGTTTAACACCAAAAACCCATTGGGATATAGAGGGAAGAATGCACAAGGAGAAAGTTATTATGCTGCAAAAAACCCTCCATTAGGAAGCGTAATCACTTATTATTTTAGTGATACCTTAAAAACTGCTCAAGAAATTAGAAGAGCGAAGGAGAAAACAACTGAAGATGACCGCTATCCTACTAAAGAAGGAATTAAAAATGAAGCTTCAGAAGAAAAAGCGTTCTTAATCTTTGTAATAAAAGATGAGGCTGGAGATGAAGTTCAAAAGATAAAAACTAACGCTAAAGTGGGAGTTAAAAGAATCGTTTGGAATTTCAGGTATGCTGCTACCGGACCAATTAAATTAAAAACAAGAAAAGTAGGCCGTTATGGTTCTGCAGATGTAGGTCAACTGGCTTTACCAGGGAAATACACTGTTACAGCATATTTAAGCAGTAATGGGAAAACAGAGAAACTGGCTGAGCCTAAATCTTTTGAAGTAGAACTATTAAACAATACCACATTGCCAGCAGCTGACAAAAAAGCATTGTTGGCTTTCCAAAAGGAAGTAGCTGAACTAAGAAGATCTGTTGATGGTTCTGAAACATTGTTGAGCGAATTGCGAAATAAATTGAAGTACATTAAAGTTGCAATTCAAACTACGCCTAATGTTGATTTAGCATTATTAACTAAAGTAAAAGAATTAGAAACTAAAATGAAAAAGACCAATACCGAGTTTTATGGTGATGGTGACATTTCTAAACATCAGTATGAAACTTATCCTGGATTAGATGAAAGGTTAAGCAATGCAATTTGGGGGCTTTGGAGTGCAACTTCTGCACCAACAACAACAGCTAAAAACAATATTAAAATTGCCAAAGAAGAATATGTTCCTGTACTCGCAGAAATAAAAGAATATGTTACAGCAATAGCTGCTTTAGAAAAAGCTATGGGAACTACTCCTTATACTCCTGGCAGAGGT
>JAESUI010000360.1 GCA_016763135.1 Flavobacteriales bacterium | reverse complement strand
TGTCCAATGATTGATGCTAGAAGAATGGAGGTTTATACAGCGCTTTATGATGTAAATAATAATCCCATTGAGCCAGTATCAGCAAAAATTATTGAAGGAGACTCATTTAAAGCCTATTTAAAAGAAAACAATATTTTGTTCTTTGGCGATGGAGCTGATAAATGCAGAGAACTATTAGAGGATAATTCAAATGCACTGTTTAGTCATCAAGGATTGCCATCGGCAGAATTTATTAATCAAATAGCCTTCAATAAATTCAATCATCAAGAATTTGAGGATGTTGCGTATTTCGAGCCATATTACCTAAAAGATTTTATAGGAACAACGGCTAAAAAGCTGCTTTAAAAGCTGCTTTATTTTTCACATTCGATAACTTTTTCTGTCTTTTTAAAGGTTACCTCTTTTTTGCTTTTGTCTATCGTAACAATTTGATAAGGATAAGCCATTACAGTAGTGGTTATACATGTTGACCCTGGTTTTGATTCTTCAACCGTTACAACAACATTTGTTTTAGTTTCATCAATGGATTTAATAGAGATGTTGTACCCTCCAGAATTTCGTTCACCCATTGCTACTAATAATACCAATTGGGTTTCAAAACTTACAGATGGAAAAGGTTCTTTGTCCATGAAATTGGCAAATGCTAAATCCCACACTTTTTTAAACTCCTGCTCATTAGAGATCACCTGATATTCATTTGCTTCAAATCGGCCATTTGTTCCAGCATTTAGCTGATTAAATGAAATGCTTTTTGGTGCTGTTTCTACTGGAGTAGTTGCCTCATTTGATTTACATGAAATCAGAAATAATATAGCGGATAATAATAATACTCTCATAATTGTTACATATTTCCCATTGGGGTTTTTATTCCTCGGTTACCATTACATTTTCTATTACTTGTACAAGATGTTATTGCAATTGCAGCAACAAAAAGAAGTAACAAACTTACTATTTTTAATTTTTTCATGTTGATAGGTTTTCCGTTTGAAAACAAATGTAGCAAATTGTATTCCAATATTTTATGTTAAGCAGTTGAGGTACTTTTTTATGGTGTTTTCAAACCCATAATAGAGGGAGTCACAGATCAAAGCATGACCAATGGAAACCTCCAGAAGGCCATCAATATTATTCTTAAAAAGCTTAAGTTATCTAAATTTAAATCATGACCAGCATTAATGCCTAAGCCTAATTCATTAGCAAGGATAGCAGCTTTCATAAAAGGATGAATAGCTGCTTCCTTATTCGAATTGAACATTTCTGCATAAGGACCAGTATACAGTTCAATTCGATCCGTTCCTGTGCCAACTGCATTTTCAATGTTTGCGATTTCGGTGTCAATAAAAATGGAAGTTCTTATTCCAGCAGACTTAAATTCAGAAATAACCTCTTTTAAAAAATCTTTTTGTTTAACAGTATCCCATCCAGCGTTAGAAGTAAGTACCCCAGGAGGGTCAGGAACTAACGTTACCTGTTGTGGTTTAACTGCCAAAACTAACGTGATAAAAGAAGTAGTTGGAAACCCTTCAATATTAAACTCTGTCGTTACTATAGGGCTTAAATCGTGAACATCTTGGTAGGTAATGTGCCTTTCATCTGGTCGTGGATGGACTGTTATGCCCTGGGCACCATATTTTTCACAATCGTTAGCAACCTGAACTAAATTAGGTAAATTATTGCCTCTGGCATTTCTGATGGTTGCAATTTTATTAATGTTTACACTTAACTTAGTCATTGTAATTAGTACTTTTGGTGTAGATACTTCGTATATTAAGTATACGAAAGTAGAAACTATTCGATTAATATGATTGCTTCAGAATTAATATCTTATGACATACCGCCCTTAAAACTTTCCGATACTGGAGCTAAGGCGTTAGATTGGATGGAAGAATTTAAAACTTCTGAATTGCCAGTTGTAGATGAAAATAGTTATGTAGGACTAATTAGTGAGTCTGAGGTTTTGGATAGAAACAATGTAGACGACACAATTGAAAGCTACAATTTAACGTTTAAAAATCCCTCTGCTCTTGAAAACCAGCATTTGTTTGAGATAATTTCAGTTATTGTAGAAAATGACATTGATATACTTCCTGTAGTTGATCAAAATGAACACTACTTGGGTTTAATTACGACTAAAAAATCATTCAATACTTTTCTCAAATTGCTTCGGTAACTAATGCTGGTAGTATATTAACATTAGAAGTAAATGTAAAGGATTACTCGTTGTCTGAAATTTCAAGAATGGTAGAATCTGATGATGCTAAAATATTGGCTTCTTTTATTACTTCGCATCAAGATTCAAATAAATTAGAGGTTACTCTAAAGATAAATAAAACGGAAATAAGTAGAATTCTCCACACTTTTGAACGATTTAATTATACAGTTTTGGCTTCATATAATGAAAGTGAGTATCACAAAGATCTTCAAGGAAGGTATGATGAATTTATGCGTTTTTTAAACCCTTAAAATGTTACCCCAAGTAGTTAAGTTTTCACTGGTTTTCTTTTTTCTTCTACAGTTGTGCGGTGTTTCATATTCTCAAGAAAATACTTATGTAATTCTAAAAGAGTTTAAAATTATTGGAAATAAAACCACTAAGGAAAACATTATAGTCCGTGAGATGCCATTTAGAATAAATGACACAATAGATAAGGCGGATTTAAATGAAGCACTTGAAAGAACAAAAAGTAATTTATTTAATACATCCTTATTTAATTTTGTTACTGTTGAACCAGTTTATTTTGATAGTAGCAATATTTCAATATATATAACAGTTGAAGAGCGTTGGTATTGGTGGCCAATTCCAATTTTTGATATTGAAGAGAATAATTTTAATACTTGGTGGTTAGATAAAGATTTTGATAAAGTGAACTATGGACTTTTCTTATCAAAAGAAAATTTTAGAGGGAGAAAAGAAACTTTTATGCTTTTACTTCAAGGAGGATATACAGAAAAAATGGGGTTTAAATATATAATTCCATACATCAATAAAAAGAAGACTAATGGGTTAAATATAAAATTTACATATAGTAGAAATCATGAAGTTAATTATGCAACGACTAATAACGTTCGTGATTATTATCGGTCAGAAAATGAGTATGTTAAAAAGGAGATAAACTCTTATATAGGTTATGAAATAAGACCTAAATTATATAATAAACATATTTTTTATATTGAGTATACTGATGTGGAAATAGCAGATTCGATTGAGTTTTTTAATACCGATTATCTTTCTGGAGGAAAAAATTCTATGCAGTTTTTTAGTTTTAATTATACAGTTAAAAGAGATAAAAGAAATAATAAAAACTATCCAACAAAAGGATATTATTATGATTTAGATCTATATAAAGATGGACTAGGTTTGTTAGATAGTAAGTTAAACTCTCTTTATCTTACCTCTCATGCAAAAAAGTTTTGGCAATTAACCGATAGATTTTATTTTTCTGCTTCTATGAAGGGGAAAGTAACATCTAAAGAAGGGCCTTATTTTTTATATAATGGCTTAGGTTATAGGAGTAATATAGTTAGAGGCTATGAGCTTTATGTAATGAACGGAGAGCATTATGGAATGATGAAAACACAGTTGCGTTATGCTTTACTTAAAGAAAAAGTATTTAATGTCAGAGCTATACCAGCTAAAAAATTCAATAAAATCCCTATGGCAATTTATATGGGTGCTTTTTTTGATGCTGGTTATGTTGATTCAAAAATTAATAACCGAAACAATTTTTTAGTCAATTCAACATTGTATGGAGGGGGTTTTTCAATGGATTTTGTTAGTTATTATGATTTGGTTTTACGTGTTGATACTCGATGAATGAATTAAAAGAAAGCGGACTCTTTTTACATTTTGTAGCACCAATTTAAATTATTGATTAACTTCACGTTTACAATAAAAATATAGAAAGTGAAAATTGCGATTTACGGTA
>JAESUI010000359.1 GCA_016763135.1 Flavobacteriales bacterium | reverse complement strand
ATACTTCCATTCAACTGTTTCTGTTGCTCCTAAAGCAGTTTTTTGAATTTCCCGATGTGGAGGTTGAGCTGTTATTCCACATAAGTATACAGCTTCAATTAAAAATGCATCAGCAGTTCTAAATACTGAACCAATATTGTTTAAACTTCTAATATTATCTAAAACAATAACGACAGGAGTTTTTGTAGCTGATTTAAACTCATCTACTGAAATACGGTTAAGCTCTTCGTTTTTTAACTTTCTGTTCATAAATAATTATTAATAGTTTGACAAATTTAAGGGTTTTTTTAGTCAATAAATTAAGTTTGTATTACTCAATAATTTATATAAATTGGCTAAAACAAAAGATAAGGTAACTCCTTTAATGAAACAGTACAATAGTATTAAGGCGAAATATCCTGATGCCATGTTGTTGTTTAGAATTGGAGATTTTTATGAAACTTTTGGACAGGATGCGATTAAATGTGCAAACATATTAGGGATTACCTTAACGGCACGTAATAATGGAGGAACTAAATTAGAGTTGGCAGGGTTCCCTCACCATTCAATAAATACCTATTTACCAAAGTTGGTAAGGTCAGGAATGAGGGTTGCTATATGCGACCAATTGGAAGCTCCAAGTAAGGAAAAGAAGATTGTAAAAAGAGGTGTTACGGAATTGGTAACTCCAGGAGTAACACTAAACGATCAAATTTTAGATCATAAATCCAATAATTTTTTAGCAACAGTACATTTCGATAAGAAAAATTGTGGTGTTGCTTTTTTAGATGTTTCTACAGGAGAGTTTTTGGTGGGAGAGGGAAGTGTAGAATACATTGATAAATTGCTGCATAGTTTTAAGCCTACAGAAGTATTGTTTCAACGAAACAAACAAAAACAGTTTATTGAAAATTTTGGAGACCAATTTTATACATTTTGTTTAGATGACTGGGCTTTTACAGAAGATTTTGGAAATGAAATTCTTCAAAAACAATTTGATACAAGTAGTTTAAAAGGCTTTGGAATTGATAATTTATCTTCTGCAATATGTGCTGCGGGTGCTGCTTTGCATTATTTATCAGATACTCAGCACAACAAAACAAAACACATTACTACTGTTTCTAGAATAGAAGAAGATAGATATGTTTGGTTGGATAGATTTACCATTCGTAATCTTGAATTGATCTATTCACCAAATGAGAACGCGAAAACTTTAATTGATGTATTGGATCATACCATTTCTCCAATGGGATCCAGGTTGCTTAAAAGATGGGTAGCATTGCCTTTAAAAGACATTCAGCCAATAAACGATAGATTAAATGCTGTTAGTGAATTTGTAAATAATGAAGAACTTTCAGATAGTTTAGCAGCTAATATTAATGAAATAGGAGACTTAGAACGTTTAATTTCTAAAGTAGCTACTGCTCGAATTAACCCAAGAGAAGTAGTTCAGCTTAAAAGAGCATTAACTGTTATTGAACCAATAAAACAGCTTTGTGCTACTTCAAAAAATGACGCGTTAAATAAGATTGGAGAGCGATTAAATCCTTGTGAAATTATTAGAGATAAGATTGGTAGTATTGTTCAAGATGACCCGCCAGTTGCAGTTCAAAAAGGAAATGTAGTTAAAGATAATGTTTCTAAGGAATTGGATGATTTACGCCAAATTTTAAATTCGGGTAAAGATGCCTTGGTTCAGATACAGGAAAGAGAAATTGAGAATACAGGTATACCAAGTCTGAAAATTGGATTTAACAATGTGTTTGGTTATTACATAGAAATAAGAAATACGCACAAAGATAAAGTGCCAGAAGATTGGCACAGAAAACAAACATTAACTCAGGCAGAGCGTTACATCACCGAAGAGTTAAAAGAATACGAATCTAAGATACTAGGCGCTGATGAAAAGATTCTTCAGTTAGAAACACAATTGTTTAATGATTTGGTGTTAGAATTGGCTGATTACATTGTTCCTGTACAATTGAACGCAGCTTTAATTGCTCAATTAGATTGTTTACTGTCGTTTGCTACTTTGGCAAATGCACATCATTATACTCGCCCAGAAATTAATGATACTAAAGTAATTGATATCAAAGATGGAAGACATCCTGTAATTGAACAGCAATTACCAATTGGAGAGGAGTATGTTGCCAACGATATTTATTTGGATGATAGCACGCAGCAAATCATTATGATTACTGGTCCAAATATGAGTGGTAAATCAGCTTTATTACGACAAACGGCTCTAATTACTCTGATGGCTCAAATAGGCTGTTTTGTTCCTGCTAAAAATGCTAAAATTGGAATTGTAGATAAAATATTTACTAGAGTGGGAGCTTCAGATAACATATCGCAAGGCGAATCTACTTTTATGGTAGAGATGAACGAAACAGCAAGTATTTTAAATAATCTGTCTGAACGAAGCTTAATCTTATTAGATGAAATAGGAAGAGGGACCAGTACCTATGATGGCATTTCTATTGCGTGGAGTATTGCAGAATATTTGCACGAACAACCAAAATTAAGAGCCAAAACATTGTTTGCTACCCATTATCACGAGTTAAATGATATGACCAATAGCTTTAAGCGAATTAAAAATTACAACGTTTCGGTTAAAGAGATTAAGAACAAAATTATTTTCTTACGAAAATTAATACAAGGAGGCAGTAACCACAGTTTTGGAATACACGTAGCTAAAATGGCGGGTATGCCCAATAAAATGATAAACAGGGCCAATGAAGTTTTAAAACAATTAGAGAGCTCTCATGTTGGTGGGAGTAAAGCAAAAAAAGTAAAAACTACTATTGATGTAGATGATATGCAACTAAGCTTTTTTCAGTTGGATGATCCAGTATTAGAGCAAATTAAAGAAGAACTGATTAATATTGATATCAATACACTAACACCTGTTGAAGCTTTAATGAAGCTCAATGAAATTAAAAAATCTGTTGGGGGCTAGATTTTCATTCTTGCATTAGGAGATGTATTCTGCTCAGTAAAATCTTGTTGTAAATATTTGTAATAACCAGTTATGGCTATCATGGCAGCATTATCGGTGCAGTATTCAAATTTTGGTATGTAAACCTTATAATCTTTACTAAAAGAAGCCAATCGTTTTCGTAATTCAGAGTTGGCAGAAACTCCACCTGCAATGGCTATTTCTTTAATATCAGTTTCTTTCATCGCCTTTTTAACTCTATCAGTAAAATGTCTACAATCGTTTTTTGCACAGAAGCACAAATATGATTAAGATTTTCAGTGATAAAGTTTTCATTCTTTTTCAGCTCTCTTTTCAAAAAATAAAGTACAGAAGTTTTTAAGCCACTAAAACTATAATTTAATCCAGGTACTTTAGGGTGTGTAAATGTATATTTAGTAGCATCTCCAGTTTGAGCTTTTTCATCAAGAATTGGTCCTCCAGGATAAGGTAGGCTTAACATTTTAGCAACTTTATCAAAAGCTTCTCCAGCTGCATCATCAATGGTCTCTCCCAGTACTTCCATTTTAAAGTAATCGGTAATTTTTACAATTTGTGTGTGTCCACCACTAACGGTTAAACATAAAAATGGAAAGTTCGGTTGATTCTTAGATCCATCTTTTTCTTCTATAAAATGAGATAAAATATGTCCGTGCATGTGGTTTACTTCAATAAGCGGAATATCCATAGCCAAAGCAAAAGCTTTAGAAAAAGAACTTCCAACCAATAAAGAACCTAATAAACCAGGGCCGTTGGTGAAAGCTATTGCTGTAATGTCATCTTTATTAATACCAGCTTGTTTAATTGCTTTATCAACTACAGGGATGATGTTCTGCTGATGAGCTCTAGATGCTAGTTCAGGAACAACACCTCCATAAGCTTCGTGTACATCCTGATTAGCAATAACGTTGGCAAGGATTTTGCCATCTTTAATTATAGCTGCAGAAGTATCATCACAAGATGATTCAATACCTAAAATAATTATGGGAGATTGATGCATTAAGCTTATTTTTACGAGTTAGTTCATTAAGAAGCAAAACTATCAAAAAAAGAAAGAAAATATTAATAGCCTTACTATTGTTTCTGTTCATTATTATTGGGCTGGGATCTTTGGCTTCTTATAATTCCTCTTTTCAAACAACATTAGTAAAACAATACCTAAAATCTTTAGCTAAAAAATTAGATACTGATATTTCTGTAGGAAGTATTGATGTGTCTTTGTTCAACAAACTTATTATAACTGATTTATATGTTGAAGATTTGCATCAAGACACCTTGCTTTATGCTAAAAGGCTAGTTGTTGATATCAAAGAATTTTCACTTAAAGAGAAAAAAATAATATTGGATGAAGTGGAGTTGACCAATGCTTTTTTTAATCTTCAGAAGTATAAGGGTGAGGAAGGAACTAATCTTAGTTTTATTATTAAGCATTTTGCTATAACTGATACAACAAAAAGTAAGTGGATTTTTAAATTAAATAATGCCGAACTTAATAAAATTAGATTTGATTATGACAATAATAATTACGAAGAATTATTAGCTGGAGTAGATTATAAACACATTTCTATCACTTATTTGAACTTGTCTGTAAGTGAAATTGACTTTGTAAATAAAGGAATAGATTGTAAGATAAATCAGTTGAAATTCTTTGAAAAAAGTGGTTTTCAGGTTGATGAATTTACGGCAGAAGTTAATGTAACTCCTTCTGGAATTATAGCACAACATCTTAAAGTAAAAACTCCTTATTCTACTATTGATGGAAATGTTACTTTTTTAACTGATGATTATGCATCGCTTTCAAATTTTATTGATGATGTAACCATTAAATCATATTTCAATTCAACCAAAGTTGATTTTAAAGATATCTGTTATTTTGCTCCAGCCCTAAACTGCTTGAATAAATCGGTGAATTTTGAAGGTGAAATTAAAGGTAGAGTTAGCAAACTAAAAGGAAGAAAACTTTCTATTTTAACAGATGATGGAACTCGGTTTAAGGGTGATGTGGATATATCAGGTTTGCCAAGTGCGCAAGATATGTTTATGCATATAAGGATTAAAGAGCTAATTACTACTAAAGAAAAATTGGAATCTATTCCACTTTTTCCTTTTGTAAAAGAAACTTTTATTAAGCTGCCTAAGAATTTTAGGTATTTAGGAACGATAAGGTTCAAAGGAAGTTTTACTGGGTTTTATCACGATTTTGTTACTTATGGGACTCTTAAAACCAGTTTAGGTAATTTAACTACTGATGTGTCTTTAAAACTAAAGGATGGAAAACCTCGGTACAAAGGGAAAATAATTTCAAATCATTTCGATTTGGGAAGATTTGCAGAAATGAGAGAAGATATAGGAGATATTACAATGAATGTTAATATTAATGGTGAAGGATTCTCAAAAGAAACTGTAGATGCTACATTAACAGGAAACATTAATCAAATAGTAATAAAGGATTATGAGTATAATAATGTTGAGGTAAAGGGGAATTTTAAAAATCAAATTTTTGCAGGATTTTTAGCTGTAGAAGATGAGAATATTTCTTTTGATTTTGATGGAAGTATTGATTTAAGTAAAAAGCTTCCCGAAATTAAATTTGTGTCAAATATTGAAAACGCGAAATTGGCTAAACTTAATTTAGTGAAAAGCAAGAAGAAATTAAAAACAAGGTTTTCCACACAGTTAAGAGTAGATTTAATAGGTAATAATATTGATGATGTTGTTGGAGAAGTAGAATTTATTAATTCTCGGTATCATGATAAGTTAGACTCTATAAAAGTAGAGCGCGTGCTTATTACATCTGTGGTTCATGATAAACACAGAGATATAATTGTTAAATCAGACTTGTTAGATGCAAAATTAGAAGGAGAATTTTATTTTAAGGAAATAACAGATTTTGCAGATAATTTTTTTGCTCGTTATATTCCTTCTCAAATAGATGATGAGAATAGAATAACCAACTTATCACATGATTTTAATTTTAATGTTGAATTCCATAATAGTGAGTTAGTATCTAAAGTTTTATTGAAGGGTATTAAAATGAGTGAAAATACTAGTCTTGAAGGGAAGTATAATTCGAAAGATCATAATTTATCGATTAGTGGGGATTCTCCTTTTATTGATGCTTTTGGAACAGAAATTAATCACTTTAATTTTAATATAAAAGCGAATGAAAAAACTTTAGATATAAGTATTGATGTAGATAAAATTTATCAAAACGATAGTTTGTATGTGGATAATTTTAATATTTCGAGTATAACAGAAAAAGACTCAGTTTTAACAAAAATAAAATGGAATAATAACGGTGAATTATCAAGGAATGAAGCCAATATTAATATTGAAACTATTTTTAATGGCTATAATCATATATCAAGTAAAATAACTGATTCTTATGCGTATGTATCAGATACTTTGTGGAAAGTTAAACCATATAATGAGATTAAAAATGATACAGGGTCATTATTCGTTAGGGGCTTGACAATTTATTCTAAAACCCAAAGCATGCTTATAGATGGGACGTTGTCAGATAATCCAAATGACCAATTGGACATGCTGTTAAAAAACTTTGATTTATTGACGTTTAAAAAAATAATTCCTGAGAAGGTAATCAGTTTAGAAGGAATTATTAATGGTGTTGCATCAGTAAAAAAGCATAATAATGAATTAATTTTCACCTCAGACTTAGTGTTTGATAAGTTTCGTATAAATGATAACCTCATTGGTAAAGGGAATTTACAGTCAATATGGAATACAGCAAATCAATCATTAAAATTAGATGGTAAGTTTTACAGAGATCATATTCCAACAATCCTTTTTGGAGGTTATTATTATCCAAATAAAGAGGCTGAAAATTTAGATTTAACACTTGAGTTATATCAAACCGAATTAAGTATGTTTGATGCATACACAAAGGATTTTTTGAGTGGTTTTAATGGTAGGGCTAATGCAAATGTTTCTTTAACAGGAACTTTACAGAAACCTAAATTGAGAGGGAATTTAACATTACAAAATACCGATTTTACAGTTATTTATTTAAATACAAAATATAGAACGAATTTATGTAAAATCAATATAACACCTGATATGATTAGCTTTGATAATATTGAATTTTTGGATGAAAAAAATAATGTAGCTGTAGCAAATGGCACAGTTTATCATACCTGGTTTTCTGATTGGAGTATTGATATCGGATTAGATGTAAAGAACTTTTTAGCTTTAAATACTACAGAAAGAGATAATAGTCTTTATTACGGAAGAGCTTTTGTTACAGGCTTTGTTGATATAGGTAGCTATGATAAACAGCTAAATATAGACGTTGATATTAAAACAGAAAAGAACACCACTTTAAATATTCCTTTATCAGATAGTAAAGAATTGGTGGAAAATAATTTTATTGAGTTTATTTCAAAAGATTCGACAAACTTAAAAGTTGAACTTGAAGAAGATGTTGATTTGTCAAACATAGAAATGAATTTTGATTTAGAAATTACTCCAGATGCCCAGGTTCGTTTGATTTTTGATGATCAAATTGGTGATGTAATGAGGAGTAGAGGGAGTGGGAATTTAAAACTACAAATTAATAATGATGGAGATTTAAACATGTATGGAAAATACTTTGTAAAAGATGGAGATTATTTATTTACCCTTCAAAATGTTATTAATAAAAGGTTCGATTTAGAAGAGGGTGGTACTATCTCATGGAATGGTAGCCCATATAATGCTGAGATAAATTTAACAGCTGTTTACCGTTTAAGGGCAAGACTATATGATTTGTTGGCAAATATTGACACTAATGATATTTATAAAAAAAGAATTCCAGTTGATTTAAAATTAAGAATGAGGAATGAAATGATGAACCCTGATATTAGTTTTGACATTCATTTACCAACAGCTGATGAGGATACCCGTAGTAAAGTTAGAAGTGTATTATATGTTAATGATAAAGAAGAGAACATACAAGAGCTAAATAAACAAGTATTTTCTTTACTGGTATTAAATACTTTTTTACCTCCGCCAGGAGCAGAATCAACCTATAATGCTTCAGGAGTTGGAACTTCAACGTCTATTGAAATGTTTTCAAATCAAATTAGTAATTGGTTGTCAAAAATCAGTAATGATTTTGATATAGGGGTTAATATTCGGCCAGGAGATGAACTTTCTAATGAAGAGTATGAATTAGCACTTTCTACGCAATTGTTTAATGATCGTTTAGTTTTAGATGGTAATCTTGGATATTCTGATAGAGAAAATGTTTCAAATGAAGCACAGAATACTAATAATTTAATAGGAGATATTTCTTTGGAGTATAAGATTACAAAAGATGGTAGGTTAAGGGCTAAGGCTTTTAATAATTCTAACCAATTCTCATTAGAAGAAACAAATAGTCCATATACACAAGGGCTTGGTTTATCATATAAAGTAGAATATGATACAAACAAGGATTTTTGGAAAAAATTCTTTTCTATTTTTGGAGGGAAAAACAAAAAAGATTAATCAGATCTTAAATTATTTAATAATCGGCTTGTTTAGATGATAAACGGTAATAAAATAACCAACCTCTTTATCTAATTTGACAACGTAACTTATAAAGTATTTTTATACCTTTGCTCGCTTAATTTAGAAACAATGAATAGATTGAAATTAAATAGTTTTTTACTAGTTCTCTTTACACTTGCACTTAGTGTAAATTTATTAGCACAAAAAGGAATGGTGAGAGGTTTTATCTACAATGATAAAACAGGTGAAGCAGAGATTGGAGCAACAGTTTTCTTAAAAGGGACAACAATGGGAGCTGCAACAGATGTTAATGGGTTTTATTCCATTACCAAAATCCCTGCAGGTTCATATACGTTAATGGTTACCTCTTTAGGGTTTGATTCTGTTGAGGTTAAGCTCTCCATTAAGGCGAATGAAATTATTTCTAAAAATCTAAATATAAAAGAGGCATCACGAATGATGCAAACGTTTGTGGTTTCTGCAGAAAAGCAAGAAGCAAAAACACAAGTGAAGATGTCGGTAACTAAGGTTACACCAAAAGATATAAAATCTATTCCTTCTATTGGTGGTGATCCAGATTTAGCACAATATTTACAAGTATTGCCAGGTGTTACATTTACTGGAGATCAAGGAGGTCAATTATACATTAGAGGTGGTTCTCCTGTTCAAAATAAGGTGTTGCTAGATGGTATGATAATATACAATCCATTCCATTCTATTGGGTTGTTTTCAGTATTCGATACGGATATAATGAGAAGTGCAGATGTTTATACTGGAGGCTTTAATGCTGAGTACGGTGGAAGAATATCATCTATTATGGATATTACATATAGAGATGGTGATAAGAAACGATTAAGAGGGAAGTTTTCTGCAAGTACGTTCAGTTCAAAGTTAATGTTAGAAGGTCCAATAAAAAAATCTAAAGAAGGTAATGGGGGTATAACGTTTGTTGTATCTGGTAAACACTCATATTTGGAGCAATCTTCAGAAATGTACAAATCTTACTTTCAAGGATTAAGCTCAGAAAATGCTAGAGGAGTTGATACATTAGGATTGCCTTATGGGTTTACAGACATATATGCTAAAGTTTCTTTTAATGGCGATAATGGTAATAAAGTAAGTTTGTTCGGGTTTAATTTCAAAGATAATGTAAATTATCCTGGTGAGTCTAGCTTAAATTGGAATTCAGGTGGTGGTGGAGCTAATTTTGTGTTAATTCCAAGTACTTCTAAAACACTAATAGAAGGTGTTCTTGCAATGTCTAATTATAGAATTGAATTAAATGAACAAGATGGT